>CAZKWG010000111.1:0-9704 GCA_964556105.1 uncultured Enterobacterales bacterium
GGTCACCTGCTCGCTGGAGGAGGGCGCGCTCAGCTGCCCGCTCACCGACTCGAGCGTCGAGACCGGCCGCAACTGGACGGTCACCGTGACCCGCACGCTCACGGGCAGCTTCCCGGACGAGCAGACCTTCGAGGGGGCCTTCGGGCTGGACCTCGCCTGCGAGGGCGAGGGCTGCACGAGCGGCGCGCCGCAGACCCTCGGTGAGGACCTCGTCTTTCCCTGCGCGTCATCCGCCTCGGTCGCGGGGCGATGGCGGGAGGCCCTGAGCGAGCCGGCTCAGTAGAGCAGGCACTCCGCCCGCAGCTCCGCCCAGGCCTCCATCTCGTTGGTCCAGCGGTTCAGCAGGTCGCGCGGGCGGATGCGGGACTCGAGGCCCACGCGCGTCTCGTGGCTGCCGGTGAGCAGGTCGATGGCGATGGGATCGCTCACGAACTCATAGGTCTCGGTCCGCCAACGGAAGCGCTCGGGCGCCGTGTGGAGAGCCGCCTCGAGCACGACCAGGCCCAGCAGGAAGGGCTCCAGCGCGTGGCGATCGGTGACGAAGATCTCGGCGCCATGGCAGGGCTGGCCGGCGTGCTTCTGGAAGCGTGGCTCGAAGGTGGCCTCGCGGAAGGCGACGCCGGAGAGCTCGCTGTCGATGAGGCCCTGGCGCAGGAAGCGGGTGAAGCGCTCGCGGTCCAACCAGGGGGCGCCGACGAGGTGGAAGGGCCGCGTGGTGCCGCGCCCCTCGGACAGGTTGGTGGCCTCGATCAGGCACATGCCCGGGTAGATCGCCGCGGTCTCCAGCGTGGGCATGTTCGGGCTGGGGAAGACCCAGGGCAGATCCGTCTCGTCCAGCCACTGGTCGCGCCGCCAGCCCTGGCAGCGGATCACCTCGAGATCGGCTTTGATGCCGAGCTGTCGGACGAAGAAGGTGCCGAGCTCGCCCATGGTCATGCCGTGGCGCACCGCCAGCGGCGCGGCGCTGACGAAGCTCTCGAAGCCGGGCTGGACGATGTTGCCCTCGACGGTGACGCCGTCGATGGGGTTCGGGCGGTCGAGCACGATCACCCGCGGCGCGCGCTCCATCCCCGCGCAGACCTCGAGGATGTACTGCAGCGTCGCCTGGAACGTGTAGTAGCGGGTGCCGATGTCCTGGATGTCGAAGAGCAGGCAATCTAGATCATCTAGTTGCTCCGGCAGAGGGCGCAGGCTCGCCGCCGTGGCGCCGTAGAGCGAGACCACCGCCGGGCGCGCGGGGCCGCCGTCGGGCTCGCCGCTGCCGACGGCGATCATGTCCTGGGCCGTCGCCTCGAGCCCGTGCTCGGGCCCGAAGAGGCGCACGATCTCCACCCCCGCGGCGCGCAGCAGCGGCAGCGCGTGGTCGAGCTCGCGCGTGACCGCGGTGTGGTTGCAGCAGAGCCCGACGCGCTGGCCGCGAAGCCGGGAGGGATCAGAGAGGAGGACGTCCAGGCCGGAGAGCATACGCGCGCTCTATCCCGTCCCGCGGCGCCGAACATGGTAGAACTCGTGGCCATGGCGGCCACGACCCTGCCCCCTGGCGACCTCACCCTGTCCGGGGTCGAGGTGCGCGCGGGCGAGACCGTGATCCTGAGCGGGATGGATCTGCGCCTGCGGCCGGGCGAGCTGGTCGGCTTGATCGGGCCTTCGGGCGCCGGCAAGAGCACGATGATCAAGGTGCTCCTGGGCATTCGCGCGCCCTTCGCGGGTCGGGTGGAGGCCGGCGGTCAGCCGCTCTCCGCGCTCGGGCCGGTGGGCTACGTGCCGCAGGACGACGCGCTGCACACGAGCCTGACGGTGGCGGAGTCGCTGGACTTCTCCGCGCAGCTGCGGCTGCCGGGGCTGGACGCGGAGGCGCGGGCCGCGAAGATCGCCGAGGTGAGCGCGTCGGTGGGCCTCGCGGAGCGGATGGGCGTGAAGATCGCCCGCCTGAGCGGCGGCCAGCGCAAGCGGGTCAGCGTGGCGCTGGAGCTGTTGACCGGGCCGCCCATCCTCATCCTGGACGAGCCCACCAGCGGCCTGGACCCAGGCATGGAGGCGCAGCTCATGGCGCTCTTCCAGGAGGTGGCGCGCACGGGGCGGGTGGTGATGGTAGCGACGCACGCGATGCAGAGCCTGGACCGCTGCGACGCGCTCGTGGTGCTGGTGGGAGGACGGCTGGCCTTCTGTGGACCGCCGCGAGCCGCCCTCCGCTGGTTCGAGACCGACCGCTACACCGGCATCTTCGACGTTCTCAAGACGCACGCCCCGCTGGTCTGGGGAAGGAAGTGGCAGCAGCAGGGTGGCGGGCTCGCGGAGCGACCGGCGCCCGCGCTGGCTCCCTCCCCTGCCCCGCCGGGCGCGCCCCCAGCCACGACGACGCCAGGCAGCCCGCGGGCCGCCGCCGAGGCCGAGCTGGCGGCGCTGAAGGCGAAGCTGCGCGGAGGGCAGCCATGAAGCCGCTCTCTCTCCGCGCCCAGACCCGCGTGCTGACCGCCCGTTACGCCGCCTGCCTGCGCGGGGACTGGCTGACGGTCCTGTTGCTCATCGCCCAGGCGCCGCTGATCGGCTGGCTCTGCACCGTGGTCTGGGCCTCCGTCGAGGAGGACACGCCGACGCTGTGGTTCGTCATGTGCCTGTCCTCGCTCTGGTTCGGCTGCATCGGCGCCTGCCGCGAGATCGTCAAGGAGCGGGCCATCCTGGAGCGCGAGCGCTTCCACGCCCTCTCCATGACCGCCTATGTCGCCTCCAAGGTCGCGATGCTCGGGCTGGTGGGGCTGGCCCAGGTGCTCACGCTTCAGCTCGTCATCGAGCTCGACCTGGCGTTGCGCGGCCCCTACCTGCTGCAGACGCTCGCCCTCTGGGGGGCGGCGCTGTGCGGCGTCGGCCTCGGGCTGCTGGTCAGCGCCCTCTCCCGCGCCCAGGAGCGGGCCGTCGGCGTGGTGCCGCTCCTGATCCTGCCGCAGATCCTCTTCTCCGAGCTGGCCATCCCGCGCGACACCTTCTCCGACGCCGTCAACGTGATCGAGAAGCTCATGCCCGTCCGCTGGGCCTTCCGCGTCTTCCAGGAGGCCGCCGAGGACGAGCCGAGCTGGCTCATCACGCTGGCGGACCTGAGCGTGCTCCCCATCATGGCCCTCGCGCTCTCCGCCGCCACCGTCCTGGCGCTCGAGCTGCGCCGCGTAGAGACCTGAGGTGAATTCTTGAATCTATCAACTAAACTACTGATTTTCTTAGGTATTCCGCTCCTGAGTGGGCTCGGCTATCTGGGGCTCGCGCACGTCTCTGGGGGCTCCTACCCGACCCTCGGGCTCCCCCTGGGCGGCGAGGAGGGGCTGCTGCGTCGAACGACCCTGAGCTTCTGGGAGGACCTGCAGTTCAAAGACTTCGACAAGGCGGCGACCTACCACTCTCCCGAGCGGCAGGAGACGGTGGACATCCCCTTGCTGCTGGAGCGCATCTTTCTGCAGAAGCCCGAGCTGCTGGAGATCATGAGCTACGAGATCGTCATGGCCGACCTGGACAGCTCCGGGCTGCGCGCGCGCATCAAGACCCGGGTGAAGGTCAAGGACCTGCCGCGGGAGGACATCGACGACCGCGAGGTCATCCTCTACTACAAGCGGGAGACCCTGGACGCGCCCTGGTACATGGACCTCGAGACCAGCCTGCGCACGCTGGACAAAGAGAAGGGGAAAAAGCACTGAGCTGTTCAGGTCTACTGCACAGATGCGGACACTTTCTGGCCTGTCACCCTCCGCTGCGCTTGTCGCCGCTCCGACCCACGATAGACGTGGCGGGCCGGAGCGTGAATGTCCTCCTCCTTCCCCCATGAAGCCCTGGTCGAGCTGTTCCGCAACCGTCCGCTCCTGGCGGCCGAGCTGGCGCAGGCTGTCCATCCCGACCTGGTCGCCGCGGAGGCGACGTTGGGCACGACCGACCTCGGCGAGCTGGCCCCGACCGAGCTGCGCGCTGACGTCGTGGTGCGCCTGGTGGGCCCCGAGCTGCGCTGCTGCGTGGTGGTCGAGGTCCAGCTCGCCCATGACCCGACCAAGTTCTGGACGTGGCCAGCCTATCTGGCGAACCTGCGCGCCCGCGAGCGCTCGGACGTCTACCTGCTCGTGTTGACCTTGGACGCCCGACTGGCGGGCAGGCTGGCGCGCCCCATCCCGCTCGGGCAGCGCGGCTTTACGCTCGTCCCGATGGTGATCGGCCCAAACGATCTGCCCGTGATCACCGATCCTGCGGTGGCCGCGCGCTCCCCGGAGCTGGCGGTGCTCTCCGCGCTCGCCCATGGCGGTGGCCCGCAGGGCGAGGCCATCGGGCGCGCGGCGGCCTCCATCGTCCACGATCTGGACGACACCCGCGCCCGGCTGTACGTTGATCTCATCCTCGACGCCCTGAACGACGGGGCGCGTCGCGTGCTGGAGGCTCTCATGCTCGGCGAATACCAGTACCGCAGCGAGTTCATGCGCAATCTGGTGCAGCAAAACATCCAGAAAGGTCTACAGAAAGGTCTAGATGAGGGCGAGCGCGCCATGCTCCAGCGGATGCTGCGCGCCCGCTTCGGCCCGCTCCCCGACGCCGTCGTCGCTCGCCTCGAGACCGCCGAGCTCGCCCAGATCGAGCGCTGGGCCGATCACGTCTTCCTGATCGCCTCGCCCGAAGAGCTGCTCGCGATCTCCTGAGCCCAGGCTCCGCACATTTCTTTACACGCGCTCCACACGCGACGCTCCGCGTCCTCGCCTGAGGTGGATACCTTGGCGCTCCCAGGAGGACTCCATGTCTGAAGGCAAGACCCGGACCCGCGACGGCAAGAGCGTGGTCGCGATCCTGCGCACCAAGCCGAAGACCGTGGTCGAAGACTACGGCCGACTGATGGACATCGCTGGCTACAGCGAGGTGATCAAGCCGGACGTGACCACGATCCTGAAGAACAACATCTCCTGGCACATGCTCTACCCGAGCGCGAACACCACGCCCTGGCAGACCGAGGGCGTCGCGAGAAAGCTGCGCCGCGACGGCTTTCAGGATCTGGTGGTGGTGGAGAACCGAACGGTGGTCACCCAGGCCAAGAAGGGGGAGCACCTCAACAACTTCACGCCCGTGCACGAGAAGTACGGCCTGCCCGTGAAGTACAATTTCAACCCCGCGGACATGCGCTGGGTGACCTACCGCCCCAAGGGCAAGATGCTCGTGCTGGACGAGATCTTCCCCAAGGGCATCCGCATCCCGAACTACTTCTTCGGGAAGAACGTCATTCACCTGCCCACGGTGAAGACCCACATCTACACGGACTACACCTGCGCCCTGAAGAACGCCTTCGGCGCGCTGCTGGACACGAACCGCCACTACTGCCACCCGCGCATCCACGAGACGCTGGTGGACCTGCTGCGCATTCAGCAGGAGATCCAGGCGGGGACCTTCGCCGTGGCCGACTGCACCACCGCAGGCTCCGGCCCAGGGCCGCGCACCATGACGCCGGTGGTCAAGGACCTCATCCTGGCCAGCGCCGATCAGGTCGCCCTGGACGCCGTGGCGGCCAAGCTGATCGGCTTCGACCCCATGCAGGTGCCCTGCATCCGCCTGGCCCACGAGGCGGGCCTCGGCGCGGGCCATCTGGACGACATCGAGATCGTCGGCGACATGAGCACGGCCGAGGTCAAGAACACCAACTGGAACTTCGTCGTCGGCGACAACGCCGCCAGCAAGGTGGGGGACCTCTTCTGGTTCGGCCCGATGAAGCCGCTCGCTCGCCTGATGTTCCAGACCCCGCTGGTCAACGCCTTCATCATGGGCAGCTTCGTCTACCACGACTACATCTGGTACCCGATGCAGGGCCGCAAGATCGTGGACGACTGGCTGCGGAACACCGAGTGGGGCCACCTCTTCCTGCGCTACGGCGACCCCTTCCATGAGCCGGGCAAGGCCACGAGCGCCTGGATGGACCCTCAGGAGGCCTGAGCCACCGCGCCGCGGAAGCCCGCGAGCAGGGCGGCGCCAACGGGCCCCTCCCCCGCCGCGGGCTGCCCGTCGAGCGCGACGATCGGCTGAAGCTCTCGCAGCGTCGAGCACAGGTAGAGCTCGTCCCAGGGACCCTTGGCCGGGCAGGGAGCCTCCTGGACGCGGATCCCGAGCGAGCGCGCCACCTCGAGCAGCGCCTCGCGCGTGACGCCGGCCAGGATGCGACCGTCCAGCGGCGGGGTCCAGATCACGCCCTCGCGCACCGCGAGCACGTTGGAGCGCGTGCCCTCGAGGAGGCACCCCTCCCGATCGAGCCAGATCACCTCGGACACGCCAGAGCGTGGCACGATCAACGCCGATCCTGCGCGGCTCGTGTGCTTGACCGCTCCAGGTAACCAGGGAGGCGGCTCGAAGACGGCCGTGGCGCAGCGCGCGCCCCCGCTGGCGACCTCCAGCGGCATGGCTCGGACCAGGCGCGCTCCACCCGCGGTGAGGGTCACCCTCACGTTGCTCTCGCCGGGGATCTCCGCGATGACCTGGCGAACCTCCTCGGCCAGGATCGCCTCTCCTGGCCAGGGGACGCCGCAGGCGGCGGCGCTGGCCAGCAGGCGCTCCAGGTGGCGCTCCAGGCGAAAGGGGGTCCGGCCATAGGTCCGCAGCGTCTCGAAGACCGAGAGGCCGAGGGTCAGACCAGGATCGTCCACGTCGAGGAGGGCTGTGCCGTCGGGGCTCGCCCGCCCGTTCACGATGACCGCGCGCATGGCCATCGCTTAACCGACCGCGCGCGACCGGATCAGGTTACAAGCGACGGCGATGCTGAACCTCGGCCTCACCGAGATCCTCTTTATCGTCGTGCTGACCATCCTCGTGGTCGCTCCAGACGATATCCCCAAGATGCTGCGCTACCTCGGCCGGCAGTACGGCAAGCTCATGCGCGCGAGCGACGAGCTGCGGCGCGCGTTCATGATCGAGGCGGAGCGCGACGAGGCCACGGCCCGCGCCGCCGAGCTGAAGAAGAAGCGCGAGGAGGCCCGCCGACGGGCGGAGGAGCTGCGGGCCAGGGCCCTGGCCAGCAAGCCGGGCGAGGCCGAGGCGCCCCTGCCCCGGCCAGAGGGGTTCCCCACGCTCGTGGACGCGCCGAACGAAGGCCAGCCCATCCCCCCGCCGCTCGGCCCCCCGCCGCTCCAGCCCCCTGAGGCCGCCCCCAGCGTCGAGGCCGCGCCCTCCGCGCCCTCCGCCGAGGAGGCCCGCTCATGAGCCGAGTCACCCGCGGAGACGACGGCTTCATCAAGGAGGACCCGGTCGAGGCCTACCGCATGCCCCTGCTCGAGCATCTGCACGAGCTGCGCAAGCGCCTCCTCATCGCCGTCGCCTCCGTGCTGGTCACCTGCACCGCCTGCTTCGCCTACGCGCAGGAGCTCTGGGTGCTCCTCGTGGCGCCGATGAACCTGGCGCTCCAAGAGACCGGCCGCGGCACGATGGCCATGACCAACCCCATCGAGGGGGTCATGACCTACATGCAGGTCTCCCTCTTCGCCGGGATTGGCCTCGCCGCCCCGATCCTCTTCTACCAGGTCTGGAAATTCGTCGCCCCTGGCCTCTACCCGAAGGAGCAGCGCCTGGTCCTGCCCCTGGTGATCGGCTCCACCACGCTGTTCGTGACGGGCGTGCTCTTCTGCTACCTGGTGGTCTTCCGCTTCGCCTTCCCGGTCTTCCTCACGGTGACGCCCGAGGACGTGGAGGCGGTGGTCTCGATGGACAGCTACCTGCGGGTGGCGACCATGCTCCTGCTCTCGTTCGGGGTGTGTTTTCAGCTCCCGGTGGTGGTCTACCTGCTCTCCGTGCTGGGCCTGATCAGCCACCGCGACATGATCCGCTTCTTCCGCTACGCCATGGTGGGGATCGCGGTGCTGGCCTCGGTCCTCACGCCCACCACGGACCTGCTCTCGATGATGCTGATGGCGGTTCCGCTCTCGGGTCTTTATGTGCTGTCTATCGGCGTCTCCTGGGTCTTCTCGACGAAGACCCTGACGCCCGCGGCCGAGGCCCCGCCCGCCGAGGGGTGAGCGGAGAGGTAGACTTCGGCCAGGGAGCGTGCGATGGCGAACATCCTGGCGATGGCCGTGCCCGGGTTCCTCGTCCTGATCGGGGTGGAGCTGATCGTCGCCCGACTGCTCCGCCGGCGGGTCTACCGGCTCAACGACGGCCTCTCCGATCTCTCCTGCGGCATCGGCGATCAGGTCGTCGCGGCGCTGGCCGGCGGGCTCATCGCCATCCCCTACGTGGCGCTCTACGAGCACGGCCGGCTCTTCGATCTGGACAGCGGCGCGGCCTCCACCTGGATCCTCGCCATGCTCGGGAAGGACCTCGGGTACTGGTGCTTCCACGCCTTCAGCCACCGCACCCGCGTGGGCTGGGCGGCCCATGGGGTCCACCACCAGTCGGAGGACTACAACCTGGCGGTGGCCCTGCGGCAGAGCTGGTTCGCCGGCCTCTACTCCTGGGTGTTCTACCTCCCGCTGGCTCTGCTCGGAGTTCCACCGCTGGTTTATTTTGTGTCCTCTAGCATCAACCTGCTCTACCAGTTCTGGATCCACACCCGCCTGATCGGCTCGCTGGGGCCGCTGGAGTGGGTGCTCAACACGCCCTCCCATCACCGCGTCCACCACGGCTGCGACCCGAAGTACCTGGACCGGAACTACGCCGGGATCTTCATCGTCTGGGACCGCCTCTTCCGCACCTTCCAGAAGGAGGAGGAGGAGCCCTCCTACGGGGTCGTTCACCCCATCCGCACCTGGAGCCCCTGGGCGGCCAACATCGAGCCTTATGCCGACCTGATCCGCGACATGCGCCGCTCGGGCTCCTGGTGGACCGCCCTGAAGATCGCCCTGAAGCCTCCCGGCTGGACGCCCGAGCGTGGCGAGGCGCCCGTCCCCCTCCCCGGCCCTGGCCGCGGCTACAACGCCGACCCGCCGCGCTGGGTGAAGGTCTACGCGCTCCTGCAGTATGCCCCTGGGATCCTGGGTATCGTCGGCCTGATGGCGGCCGAGCCCCACCCTTGGACCCTCGAGCAGTCGCTGTACTACGGCTTCATCGCCGCGCTCCTGATCGCCACCGCCGTCACCACCGGCGCCCTCTTCGACGGCCGTCCCTGGGCCTGGCGGGCCGAGGCCGCGCGGGTGCTGGTCCTTGGGTTGGGGCTCGCCGTGCTGACGACGGGCTGATTCGCTCCGACGAGAATCGGAGGCGCCCTGGTAGCGCTCGCTCCGCTGTGCGGTGTCAGAAGGGACGAACCCGCTGGGACACCCCCCAGGACACCAAGGAGCCCAACCATGCGCGCCCTCCCTCTGCTCTCCGCCCTCGCCACCCTCGCCCTCTCCTCCCTCGGCGGCTGCGTCATCTACGGGAAGGACCTCGTCTTCTCCGATGACTGTGGTCCGGACGGCATCTGCGATGGGGCCGACGATTGGGCCGAGGGCGACACCGCCGGCAGCGAGCCCGAGGAGACCGCCGACGAGCTGGTCTGGAGCTTCACGCCGAACACCCTCGCCGCGGGCGAGACCCGCATCCTCACGCTGACCGCCGATCCCATCTTCGACTATGGCGCCATCGCGGCCATCGAGCTGTACGGCGACGCCAGCGTTGGCGCGGTGGAGCTCGGCGCGGAGGACATCCAGGTGGTGGTGACCGCCAACCAGGACGCCCTGGACGGGACGGTGGACGCCCTCCTGCTGACCGTGGACGGCGACGGCCTCTGGCTGGAG
>CAZKWG010000111.1:9714-14391 GCA_964556105.1 uncultured Enterobacterales bacterium
ACGCGGGCGAGGACGGCGCCGCGGGCGACGACGGGGCCGCGGGCGACGACGGCGCCGACTGCGACTGAGCTGCGCCCCCCGCGAACCGCGATACGCTTCGCTCCACGGTGGAGTCCGAATGGGTCTGGATATCGAGGCACTCTACCGGCGCTACGGAGACCTGGTCTACGGGCGCTGTCGGACGCTGCTGGGCAACGAGGCGGAGGCCGCCGAGGCGATGCAGGACGTGTTCTTGCGCCTGCACCGCCACCAGGACCAGTTTCGCGGACAGAGCTCGCCTTCCACCTACCTCTTTCGCATGACGACCAACCACTGCCTGAACGCGCTGCGCTCGCGGCGCCGCAGGCCCGAAGACCCGGTGGAGGAGCTGCCGCCCGTCGGCGACAGCCTCCTCGACCTCGTGGAGCTGCGCGATCTCATCGACCGCCTGCTGCGCGACCAGGATGAGCGCACGCGCGAGTGCGTCATCTACCATTTTGTAGACGGGCTCACCCACGATGAGGTGGGGGAGCTGCTCGGCATCTCTGGAGCCGCGGTGCGCAAGCGCATCGGCGTGTTCCGCCAGAACGTAGCCAGCAACGCCCCTGCCTGGCTGGGGGAGGACTGATGAAGCGGATCTCGACCCTCACCCTGCACCGATATCGCCTGGGCGAGCTCTCCCCCGCGGAGGCCGCCGAGGTGCGCGCCGCCCTCGAGGCGAACCCACAGGACCAGGCCCGCCTGCGCGCCCAGGAGGCGCTGCGCCAGGAGTTCATCCTGCGCCCCGTGCCCATCCAGCTCAAGATCGAGGAGCGTCCTTCTTTCTGGGCGATCTGGCGCCTGCCGATCTTCGCGATGGCGGCGGCCCTCACCCTCGTGGTCACGCTCCCGCAGACGCCCGGATCGGGCGAGCTGACGCGCATGAAGGGCATGGAGCGCCGCGTGGACGTGCTCGTCGAGGGCCAGGGGCTGCTCGATCCGGGAGAGCTGCTGCGCCCAGGCGACCGGGTGCAGCTCCGCCTCGCCGCCGGCCCCTATGTCGAGGCCTGGGTCAGCGACGGCCAGAAGGTGCTCGGCCGCTTCGACACCCGCGCCGACCGCGCGACCCTGGCGCCGTTCTCGCTGACCCTGGACGACGCCCCCGGTGACGAGCGGGTCATCCTGCTCCTCTCCGACGCGCACCTGGATCCAGCGAGCGTGCCGGATCTGCTGGAAGGCGACGCCCCCTCCGGTGTTGAACGGCTTACGCTCCGACTGCCGAAGGTGCGCTGATGCTCTCACTGCTGCTCGGTCTCTCCGCCATCGCCGCGCAGCCGCGGCACGCCCTGATCATCGGCGCCAACACCGGCCCGCAGGCGCTCGGGTCGCTGCGCTACGCAGAAGACGACGCCCGCCGCATGGCCGAGGTCCTCACCGAGCTCGGCGGCTTCCCCGCGGATCGGGTGACCGTGCTCTATGGACCGGACGTGGCCGAGGTGAGCTCGGCGCTGACCCGCCACGCCGGCCTGGCGCGCGCCGCCGATGATGATCTCTTCGTCTTCTATTACTCGGGGCATGCCGACAATTCCGGCCTGCGCCTCGGCGAAGAGACGCTCCCCTACGCGCAGCTCCGGCGCGCCGTGCGCGACATGCCCGCCGACGTGCGCGTGGGCGTGCTCGACGCCTGCCGCTCCGGCGAGATCACGCGCATCAAGGGCCTCGAGGTCTCCTCGCCCTTCGCGGTGGACCACGGGCTCAGCTCGGAGGGCGAGGCCTGGCTGACCGCGGCGACCGCCGAGGAGTCCGCGCAGGAGTCCGACCTCCTGAAGAGCAGCTTCTTCACCCACGCGCTGATCACCGGCCTGCGTGGGGCGGCGGATCGCGACGACGGGGTGGTCAGCCTCGCCGAGGCCTACGCGTACGCCTACGACAGCACCGTGTCCCGCACGGGAACAAGTCAGAATGGCGTTCAGCACCCCGCCTACGACTTCCGCCTGCAGGGGCGCGGCGACCTCCCGCTGACCGAGGTGCGGCGGGCCGAGGCGATGCTGGTGCTGCCGGAGGACATGGAGGGGCAGCTGCACGTCCTGCGCGCGCCGGACAACGCCCTGGTCGCCGAGATCGCCAAGGCCCGCGGCATGTCGCTCACGCTGGGCCTGCCCGCCGGGCGCTACACCCTGCGCCTGCGCGACGGGAACCAGGTGCAGGAGGCGCGCATCGGCCTGAGCGCGGGCTCGACCTTGAGCGTGCGCGGGATGCAGCCGGCCCCCCTGGCCACGGCGAGCGCGAAGGGCGAGGGCGCGACCGAGGAGGAGCTCGCCCTGGCCCTGCCGGCCGCGATCCCGGCCGACTCCCCTGCCCTCCCCGTCCCCGCCGAGCCCCCGACCGACCCCGCGGCGCCACCCCTGCGCAGAGGCAGCCGCATGCTGGCGGGCCTCGACGCGAAGGCCACCGAGGTCTTCGATCGAACCGCGGAGAAGCTGGACAACAAGCTCAGCTCGCTCCTGGATCCCTCCGTCGCCCCGCGACCGGAGCGCCGCCTTCGCGTGGACGCCATCGCCCCGAGCGCGCTGATCGTCCCCCCCTCGGCGGAGGGCTGCGCCGAGCCCGAGCTGAGCTGCCTGAGCGCGCAGCCCGGCGAGGACGGGCTCTCGGACGGACCGCTGATCCTGCGGAGCCCCGAGGGTCAGACGCTGGCCGAGGGCGAGCTGCGCGGCGGCCTGCGCGTCGGGCGCTGGACCTTCTGGCACCCGAGCGGCGCGCGCATGGCGGAGGGCGCCTACGACGCCGGCATGCGCAGCGGGACCTGGACCTGGTGGTACGAGAGCGGGGTGCGCCAGCGCCGCGGAACCTACGAGAGCGGCCAGCCCGACGGGCTGTGGACCGACTGGTACCCGAACGGCAACCGCCGGCAGCAGGCCGGCTACGACCGCGGCGTCGCCCACGGACGCTTCACGGCCTGGTTCGAGAACGGCATCCACCAGCGTGAGGGCACCCTGCGCCGCGGCCAGCCGGAGGGTCGCTGGGGCACCTGGTACGAGAACGGGCAGCGCGCCTCGCGGGGAGAATTCCACCTGGGCTTGATGGAGGGGCCCTGGCAGACCTGGCACCCCAACGGACGCCTGGCGAGCGAGGGGCGCTACATCGCCGGAGCCGAGGACGGGCGCTGGCAGCGCTGGGACGAGAACGGCGGGCTGCTCAGCCAGGGGCGCTACCGGCGCGGGATCAAGGTGGGCCTGTGGCGCCTGGACGACCCGAACGGCGATGGCCTGATCTGGGCGCGCTACCGGGATGGCGCCGAGGTCCGGCGCTCCGACTGAGACGCGGACTCAGGCGCGGCTGGGATCGATGCCGTTGGCCTGGAGCAGGGCCAGCAGCCGATCCCGCTCCTGCGCGACCTGATCCCGCTCCTGCACGACCTGATCCCGCTCCTGCTCGGCCCGCGCGGCCCGCTCCGCGCCCGTAGGGAGCAGCGTGCCGTCGGGCTGCGCGAGGCGCAGCCAGGGGCCGCTGATGCCCTGATAGGTGCCCTCGCGGATCACCAGCTTCATCCCCAGCACGCCGCTCAGCACCTCGGGGACACCACCATCGACGCGCCGATAGGTCATCGCCTCCGGGTCGAGGCGGTACGCCTCCAGCCGCTGGTCGAGGGGATCGTAGAGGTAGTACTCGGCGACGTGCATGGCGCGGGCGTAGATCCGCATCTTCTCGACGCGGTCCACGATCTCCGTGCTCTCCGAGAGCAGCTCGACGATGAGGTCCGGGGTGCGCTCCTCCTGCCAGACCACCCAGCTCTTCCGTTTGCGATCGTTGGTGTCCAAGACCACGAAGAAGTCCGGCCCACGGAAGTCGTTCTTTTTGACCTGCAGCTCGCTGTAGTAGATCGCCATGTTGCCGCCGACGTAGACGTCGTGGCGCCCCTCCCAGTGCAGGCGCAGCACCTCGATCAGCAGGTGCATCTGGAAGAGATGAACGTCGGATTCCATCGGCGGCCCGAAGTCATATGGGAGCTGATCTTCGCCTGGGGGGACCACGGGCACGTCGGGGACGGACTTGAGGGCGAGCGCGCTCATGCGGATATCTTACCTCGAGCCGGCGCAAACGCCAGCCTCCGTCCAGCCTCAGACCACCACCGCCTCCTGATACTCCCCGAAGACGCGCCGCAGGGCGTCCGAGATCTCGCCCAGCGTGACGTCACGCTCCACGCAGGCGAGGATCCGCGGCATCAGGTTCTCCGTCCCGCGGGCGGCGCGCTCCAGCGCCTCGGTGGCCTCGCGCGCGGCGTCGGCGTCCCGGCGGGCGCGCACGGCGCGGACACGGGCGACCTGATCGGCCTCCAAGGCGGGGTTGATGCGCATCAGCTCCGGCGCTCTCGCCGTCCCCTCGGTGTGGCAGGTCACGCCGACCACCGGCCGGTCGCCGCGCTCCTGCTCGACCTGGGCGCGGTAAGCGGCGTTCTGGATCTCCCGCTGGGGATAGCCCTGCTCGATGGCGGAGACCATGCCGCCCATGGCGTCGATCTCGCGAAGATAGGCCTCGGCGCTGGCCTCCAGCTCATCGGTGATCGCCTCCAGCGCCCAGCTCCCGCCGAGCGGATCCACGAGGTCGGCGGCCCCGCTCTCCAGCGCGATGATCTGCTGGGTGCGCAGCGCGAGGCGCGCGCCCTCCTCGGCGGCGCGGGCCAGGGCCTCGTCGCGGCTGTTCGTGTGCAGGCTCTGG
>CAZKWG010000112.1:0-14379 GCA_964556105.1 uncultured Enterobacterales bacterium
GGGGACCGCGGGTCCGGACCCTGGTCCGGCCGAGGCGCGGCGTTCGGGTTCGCCCGCCGACGGACGATATTGCTCTCCGTCCGGGTCTCCACGACGCCCTGTGGCGGGGTCGCGGCGGGGCGAGCCGGGGGCGGCGGCGGGGGCGGCGCCGGGAGCGGATCGTCCTGGCCTACCCGGCGACGGCGAATAATCCCAGATGCCACACGGGTTTCGTCCGTTGGCGCGTTCCCGGCAGGCCCGGGGGGTGCCTTACCGCCTTGCGGCCGGCCGGCGCCGTTGCGCGTGAGACGCTCGATCAGATCCTTCGTGGACATTCAGGGCCTTTCTCCGCCCAGCCAGGAGCGCCGGGCCAGGGGCTGACTCTCACAGGAATCGCGCCAGAGCAGGACCCCAGGCGCGCATGGAAGCTCCCGACAGGGGAAACCTTCGTCGGGGTGCGAGCGACGCACCATGCTAACCCAGCGCGCGCAGCCACCGCAACCGATAGGCCAGTTCATCTCCTGGCGTTCCGGCGCGCACGGCCAGGACGGCTCGTGGCCCTCGGTCGAGTAACCGGCCGAGGGCCAAGCGGTCAAGCGGGATCTCGGCGAGAAGCGCGTGTTCGCAGTGGGCGCGCGCGCGCTCGACGGAGCACGCTGACGCGTCGGAGGCGTGAACCAGGACCAGAAAACCCGGCTCAGCGCGAAGAATGTTTCCGGTGCCCGAGACGATGGCGCCGCACCGACTGGCGCGAACGAGCAACCGCGACACCTCGGCCAGGGCCTGAGCGCGCACGGCCTGGACCAGACCGCTCGCCGCGGAAGGGCCCGGGTCCTGCTTGAGCGCCCGCCCCAGCACCCGAGGGCGCGCGGCGACCTGCCCGACGCAGGCCTGTGTCGGGCAGACCCAGGCCCCGCGGCCCGGGAGCGACCCGTCCGGGTCCGGCACGAGGCGCCGCTTCGACTCGAGGGCCAGTCGAAGCAGAGACTCTCGCGGTCGTACGACCCGACAGGCCACACAGGAGCGCAACGCCATCCGTGCTCGTCAGTCCGAGGAGCGGCCCTGGTCGGACCGGCCCCCGCCACGCGAGGCCTGGCGCTTCTCCGCCTCCTCCATGATCAGGGCGTCGAGCACCTGCTCGGCCTCCTGAACGACCATCTCCGCGTCCTCCTCGGTGATGCTGAGGATCGCGGCGACCTCGTAGGGCTCGGCGTCGAAGAGCTCCTGCGCGCTGCGGAAGCCATGGCGGATGAGGGTGTCGACCTCGTCCGGCTCCAGCGAGCGCAGGCGGGACAGCTCGCGGCGAGCCTGCTCCATCATCTCCGCGTGGCGGGACTCGGAGTAGATGTCGATGCGCCAGCCGGTGAGCTGCGCCGCGAGGCGCACGTTCTGGCCGCGGCGGCCGATCGCCTTCGAGAGCTGATCGTCGGGGACGATGAGCTCCATCGAGTGCGTGTGCTCGTCGATGTAGACCTTGGTGACCACCGCGGGCGCGATCGCGTGGACGATGAAGCGCGCCGGGTCCGGGTGGTAGGGGATGATGTCGATGGCTTCGCCGCGCAGCTCCTGGACGACCGCTTGAACGCGGCTGCCCTTGAGACCGACGCACGCGCCGACGGGATCGACGTCACGATCGATGCTGGAGACCGCGATCTTGGCGCGGTGCCCAGGCTCGCGGGCGCAGGCCTCGATGCGCACGATGCCCTCGTAGATCTCCGGGACCTCGAGCTCGAACAGCTTCATCAGCAGGCCCGGATGGGTGCGGCTGAGCACCACCTGGGGCGACTTCGAGGAGCGCGTGATGTCCAGCACATAGGCCTGGATACGGTCACCCTGGCGATAGGTCTCGGTGGGGACCTGCTCGCGCTTGGGCAGGATGGCCTCGGCGCGGCCGAGATCGACGACGATGTTGCCCTTCTCGAAGCGCCGCACGATGCCCGTGATGAGCTCGCCCTTGCGATCCTTGAACTCGTTGAAGGTCATCTCGCGCTCAGCGTCGCGAATCTTCTGGATGATGACCTGCTTGGCCGTCTGCGCGGCGATGCGGCCCAGATCCTCGACGGGGATCTTGATGCCGAGCGAGTCGCCGACCTCGCAGTCCGGGTCCTTCTTGCGGGCCAGGTCCAGCATGATCTCCGTCTCGTCGTTCTGGATCTCGTCCACGACGGTGCGGAACTCGAACAGCTCGACCTCGCCCAGGTCCTCGTTGTAGTGCGCCTCGATGTCGCGGTTCATCCCGTACTTTTTACGGGCCGCGGCGACCATGGCGCTCTCGAGGACCTCCACGAGCACGTCGCGCGGGATGTTCTTCTCGCGTTGAACGGTGTCTACGAGTCGTGCAAGCTCGCTGATCATCTCTAGGCTCCTGCGCTGGGCGTGGGGTCCTCGTCCGCTGTCGCGGGCGGCCCCAGCCGCTCAAACTCTTCGAGGGTCAGATCCAGGCGCACCCGATCGATCTCGTCGATCGGGATGCGGGTGATTTCGCCCTGCCGCTCCAGCAGGACATGGGCCCCGTCCAGGCCCCGCAGCGTGCCGTTCATGTTCCGGCGCTCGGTGACCGCGCTGAGGCGGACCTTGGCGCGAAACCCGCTGAAGCGCTCGAAGTCCTGGGGACGCTGCACCAGGCGATCGATGCCCGGGCTGGAGACCTCGAGGTCGTAGGCGGCGGGGATGGGATCCGCCACGTCGAGCACCGGCCCGACCGCGACGCTGACCGCGGCGCAGTGATCCACCCCGACCCCGCCCACGCGATCGACGTAGAGGCGGAGCAGCGGCTTACGGCCCGAGCCCCCCAGCTCCAGCGCCACGAGCTCGCAGCCCAGTCGCTCCACCACAGGCTCGAGCAGCGCGCGCAGCGTCTCGATCTGCTGGCGGCGGTCACCGGGCTTGCTGTCTGCCGCCCGGTGCTCGGTCGCCTGCTTTGCGGGGGGGGAAGAGGCCATGGGATTCCAGAAAAAAAAAAGGAGGGCCAGAAGGCCACTCCTAATTCCGGTTCGCGGGAACGCTGGGGTTGGAGATCCCCTCCGCTATAAGCGCCGCGCTCCCCCTCGTCAAGGTTTCAGCGGGGGGCTAGGGCTGGAGCGGAGCCGCGATCATTGCGGGATCCCGGACGAGCGGCCCGCACCGACATTGTGCCTCCGCGGCCGCGATCTCGGCGGCCGTGGCCGGGGTGTCCGACTCCTGGATCACCAGCATGATGAAGTCGGCGACCACCGCGCGGACGGCGTCCCCCTCTTCGGTGTCGGCCCGCGTCGCCCAGAACCTGAGGATGGCACGTCGGCGCTCCTCTATGGTGGGCGCGGGCGCTTCGCCGGGCTCCGTGGGAGCGCCGGTCTCCCAGGTCGCGACGAGCAGCGCGGGCACCTCCGAGCCGAGGCGGATGGACATCACCTCCCGCGAGATCGCGCCCTGCCACGCGCGGATCTCCGGCTGAATGGCGCCGATGACCTCCGCCTTCTGCGGCGCCAGCTTGCGCTGGCTGACCGTCACCCCCCCGATCTTGATGCACATGATCGTAAAAGGAGGGATACACGCCAGATACCGGAGATTCGACTCGCTGTCGATATAGGACTCGAAGCGCGGCGGCGAGCGGCGCAAGATGACGTATCCGTCGTCATAGACGTGCACCGAGGGCTTCCAGGAGATCTCGGGCCTGTAGACCGTCACGCCCTCGCGCTCGCGGACCTTGTACCCCATGGCCTTCAGCTCGCGGTCGAGCTCGGCGCGACGGCGCGAGATCTCGCGGCGGCCGAGGACGATGATCTCCTCGTCGATCGCGCCCCCCACCTCGGCCTCTTCCTCTTCGGCGCCGGCGGCCTCCGCGTCCGCTCCCGGCTGCTCCTGGGCGCGAGCGGGCTCGACGAACAGCAGCAGCAGGGCGACGAGCAGGACCAGCCGCGCCACGGGCTCAGGCTCCAGCGAACTGGACGGCGTCGAAGAGCAGGGAGGGCGACTGTACGGGGCCAAAGCGCCACACGTCGTCCGCCGCGCACTGATAGCGCTCCAGCAGCTCGAAGAGATTGCCCGAGAGGTTCATCTCGCCGACGTTGTGGACCGGCTCGCCGTGCTCGTAGAGGGTGCCATTGACGCCCAGCGAGTAGGCGCCCGTCGCGGAGTTGACGTTTCCACCCAGGAACCCCTCGACCAGGATCACCTGGGGCAGCGCGTCCAGGACGCTCTTGAGCGAGGCCTCACCCGCGGGCACGCACAGGTTCGACGTGCTGCTCGCCGTGGGGTTCATCCCGAGCTTTCGTGCATAATAGACATCGAGGAGGAAGCTGGACAGCGCGCCGTCCTCGAAGATGGGGAGGCGGCAGGCGGGGAGGCCCTCGCTGTCGAAGCGGCGGCTGGCCAGCCCGCGGACGAGCAGTGGATCGTCGATCAGCGTGAAGCCGTTCGGAGAGAGCCGAGTGCCGCGCGCGTCGGCGAAGCAGCTCCGCCCCTCGTGGAGGACCTGGCCGTGAAGCGGGGTCAACAGGAAGCCCAGCAGGCGTCCGACGCGCGAATTGCGCAGGATCATCGGCGTGCGGCCCGAGCGGGCGGGCCGGCTGCCCAGACGACGGGCGGCCACGCCGACCACCTCCTCGGCGGCGGCCGCGGGAGAGGGCAGATCCTCGAGGTGACGGACAAAATGGTGGGCGTAGGCCTCAGGCTTTCGGCCGTCGCCCTCCGCCATGGTCACGGCGACGGACTGCCCGACCTGGGTGCTGGCATGCGTCCCCAGGAAGCCGTTCGAGCAGGCCAGCGACCAGACCGAGTCCGTGGCCCAGACCTCCACGCCCGCCGAGATCAGCGGCAGCGCGCTGGCGCGGGCGCGGGTCTCTTCCTCGAGGATCGCGGCGCGGCGCCGACAGGCGGCGGCGTCGGGGAGGGGCCCAGGATCCACCAGGTCCAAGGCGGCCTCGGTCACGCCCATCTGCTCGGGATCCGGCAGGCGCCGGTCCGCGTCCGGCTCGAGGGCGCGCGTGCCGGCCACCGCGCGCTCCAGGAAGCGATCGAGGGCGTCCGAGCGCAGATCATTGGTGGCGTGCGACGAGAAGCGCCGGTCCACGAGCATGGAGACGCGCACAGAGAGCCCGCGCGACTCCTGGACCTTCTCCAGCCGACCGTCGCGCCAGCCGACCTCGGTGGTCACGCTGCGCGCCACCCGCACGGAGGCCTCGTCCGCGCCCAGTCGCCTGGCGCGCGCGACGACGTCCTGCGCGACCTCATCCAGGGAGGCGGCGATCAAGACACGCCTCCGACGATCAGGCTCTGCACCCGCACGGTGGGCATGCCCTGGCTGACCGGGACGCTCTGCCCGTCCTTCCCGCAGGTCCACCCTCCTTCGTCCAGGACGAGGTCGTCGCCGACCATGTCGATGCGCTCCAGGGCCTGAGGTCCGTTGCCGATGATGTTGGCGTCCTTGACAGGACGCGTAAGTCGGCCGTTCTCGATGAGCCAGCCCGTCTTCATGTAGAAGGCGAAGTCCCCGCCGCCGATGTGGACCTGGCCGTTGGCGAAGGTCACGCAGTAGAGCCCGCGCTCGATAGAGCGGATGATCTCCTCGGGGGCGTAGGGCCCCGGCTCCATCACCGTCGAGCGCATGCGCGGCAGCGGCGCGTGCCGGAAATCCTGGCGCCGACCGGATCCGGTGGGGCGCACGCCGTAGTGTCGGGCGCTGATCTCGTCGTGCATGAAGCTGCGGAGGACCCCGTCCTCGACCAGCACGGTGCGCTCGGTCTCGTTGCCCTCGTCATCGACGTTCAGGGCGCCGCGCGCGCCCATCAGGGTGCCATCGTCCACGATGGTGACGTTCTTGTTGGCGATGGACTGGCCGAGGCGCGGGGCGTAGATGCTGATGCCCTTGCGGTTGAAGTCGGCCTCCATCCCGTGTCCGATCGCCTCGTGAAGGAGGATCGCCGAGGGGCCGGCGGCCAGCACGACGGGCATCTCCCCGGGGGGCGGGTTCTCGGCGTCCAGGAGAAACAGGGTGCGCTGCACGGCCTCCTCGACCAGGCGTCGCTGCCGCTCCTCCGTGTAGAAGCCGATCCCGGCCCGACCGGCGATGCTGTAGACGGCCGACTCGCGCGTGCCGCCCTGCTCGGCCATGGCCTGCACGCGAGCGCTGGTCATCGGGCGCCAGTCCTCGATCAGCCGCCCATCGGGGCGGGCGATGAGCACCACGCTGGAGGTGTCCTGCAGCGCGCATTGCACCCGACGAACGCGCGGATCCTGGAGAAAGGCGTCGCGTTCCCAGCGGCGCACGAGCTCGACGCGCTCGCGCATCTCGACGTCGTCCCAGGAGCGATCGACGGGGTAGAAGTTCGAGACGGCCACCGCCCTGGGCGGGCTGGTGGCGCGGCTCACGCCCGTGGACGCGATCTCGGCGGCGGTGCGCGCGGCCGCGAGCATGGCCTCCGGCGCCAGGTCCGCAGAGTAGGCGTAGCCGACCTGATCGCCGACGATGACGCGCACCCCGACGCCGAGGTCCACCTGCGTGGACGCCTGATTCACCTTGCCATCGGTCAGGCCGATGCCGGTGCTCACGGTGTGCTCGAAGAACAGGTCGCAGTCCTCGCCACCGCGCGAGAGCGCAGCCTGCATCACCCGGTTGATCACCTCGACGCTGACGCCCAGACCCTCGAAGTGGCTGCCCGGTGGGCCCGAGGGCCGCGTGATCGACATGTCATTGCTCCTGCTCATACGCATGCT
Organism: uncultured Enterobacterales bacterium; assembly: GCA_964556105.1. Lineage (GTDB taxonomy): Bacteria > Myxococcota_A > UBA796 > UBA796 > CAZKWG01 > CAZKWG01. Next base: position 6,673 of record CAZKWG010000112.1, read on the forward strand.
GGCCTAGCCCGAAACGCGGACGGACGCCTCCGGGATCGTGTCTACGTCGCCCCTCGAGGGAGCGCGCCACGGAGAATCGCGCTGGCGGCGCCAGCCTGCGCGCGCGCCGAGCACGCGAGGACAAACTGCCCCTGCGCCCGGTGCAGGTTGTGCGCCCCAGGCGCCGGGTGGCGGGACCGATCTTCTCGAAAATAGGTGTTGTTGACCGCGTCCGCGCAGAAGCGGGCGCTCAGCTCCAGACAGATTCGCTCGACGCCCGGGATGAGCGAGGCGCGCTCCAGGTCGGAGATCTCGCCGAGCTCGGTCAGCCAGGCGCGCGCGCTGGCCTCGAAGATGGCCAGGTCGAAGCGGCAGGCCTGCACGTCGTCCTCGCCGGCTGGGTTGCACCAGCTCCGCCAGGCGTCCCCCATCTCGACGGCCAGCGGGAGCGCCGCCAGGGTGTCGAGGTCGAGGAGGCAGACCGCGCGCTCGCCCGAGGCGTCGAAGCGCAGGTTGGAGATCTTGAGATCGCCGTGCCCGACGCGCGTGGGCAGGTCCAGCGTGCCGTCCCAGGAGGCCCAGCGGGAGAGGATCTGCTCGCCGAGGGCGCGCGCGGGCCCTGCGAGCGGGTGAGCGTCGGCGCGCTCGAGGGCGACACGCAGCGCGGCCATGTGGGCGAGCGTGTCGTGCGCGCCGGGGCGGCGATGCTGGAAGTCATAGTCCCAACCCCGAGTGGCCGCGTGGAAGCGGCCGACCAGCGCGCCGGCCGCCGCGGCGCAGGCGGGGCCGTCGATGCGGTGAAGGGTGCGCCCCGGGACAAAGCTGAGGAGGCGCCAGCAGCCCGCATCGTCATCGACCCAGAGCGCCCCGTTGCGGGTCCGCAGCAGGCGAGGCGTCAGCAGCCCCGCCGCCGCGAGGCGCGCGGTGACCGCCTCGATGTCCAGGTGGACCGACGGCTTGAAGATGGGGTTGACCCACTGCAAGACCGCCTGCGCAGGCTCACCGACCAGCCAGGTCCGGTTGATCAACCCGGCGTCGGGCGCTGGGGTGACAGGCTCGAGGTCCCCCCAGCAAGCGAGCGCTTCCGTCGGCTCCATCGGCCTCGAACCCCCGCGCCGCCGTGGTCCGCCCACGAGCCCGTTGCGCCGTTCCGCGGTATCGTGCCGCCTGGAGCCCGGCAACGACGCCCCGAACCGACGCCGGGTTGACCGCGCCCGGCCTGCCGCCTTCTGCGCAGATGAATAGGGCAGGCGCCAGCGAGAGACTTCCTCCATGGCAGGGATGGTTCATCCCGTATGGGGGTTGCTTTCGCCCTCTGGCTCGTTAGAGGATGGTCCACTGTTCGGAGACTCGGGTCATGCATTTCTCTTCTCGGATGGTCCTGTTGACGGCCGTGATGGTCCTCGCGGCCACGGTCGGCTGTAAGAAGAAGCCGCCGGCCGAGGTGCCCGAGGTGGTCGTCGCGCCGCCTCCGCCGCCCCCGCCGCCCCCGCCGCCGCCCCCGCCCCCTCCCGAGAAGGAGGTGCAGTCGATGCAGCGGATCAACTTCGATCTCGACAAGTCGTCCATCCGTGCGGACGCGAGCTCGGCGCTCACGGCCAACATCGCCCTGCTCAACGCGTATCCTCAGATGCGCATCGAGATTCAGGGCCACTGCGATGAGCGCGGCACCACCGAGTACAACCTCGCCCTCGGCCAGCGCCGCGCCGCCGCCACGCGCACCTACCTGAGCAAGCAGGGCATCTCGGCCAACCGGATGACCATCGTGAGCTACGGCGAAGAGCGCCCGCTCTCGAGCGGCTCGGATGAGTACGCCTGGGGTCAGAACCGTCGCGCCGAGTTCGCCATCCTGTCGGGTGGGGACGAGTACGTGAAGGGCTCGATCAGCAAGTAGCTCCCTCGCGGCTCGAAAAATGAGACGGGCGACCTCAAGGGGTCGCCCGTCGTCGTCTGAGCCCTCCGCGGAGGGCTCGGACGGTGCGTCTCAGCAGTTCTGGAAGAGCAGCTCGCGATAGCGGGGCAGCGGCCAGCGGCTGTCGGCGACCAGGCCCTCCACGGCGTCGGCGGCGGCGCGCAGCGCGGCCAGGGCGGGCACCATACGCGCGCCGTAGAAGGCCGCCTTCTCGTGTCCGGAGAGCCCGGACCCCTCGGCGACGAGCTGGTCGAGATGGCGGCGGGCGGCGCGGATGTGCCCGATCTGGTCGAAGAGGGTCTGCAGCACCTCCCGATCGTCGGTCGTGTCGAAGGAGCCCGAGAGCAGGGCCACGGCGCCGGCGAGGGCGCTGCGCTCCTCGAGCGCGGCAGGGAGCACGTACTGGTCGATCAGGTCGCGCAGGACGTCCGCCTCGATGTCCACGGTGGTGACGTAGCGCTCGGTGCGGATGTGGTAGCGGCTCTCCAGCTCGGCGGCGGAGAGCACCCGGTGCCGCTCGAAGAGGGCGCGGATCCCGTCGTCGTGCAGCACCTCGAGGGCGGCAGGGGTGGAGCGCAGGTTGGGGAGCCCGCGGCGCACCGCCTCCTCCGCCCAGGCCGGATCGTAGTTGTTGCCCTCGAAGCGGATGGGCGCGCTCTCCACGAGCGCGCGCCGCACGACCTCCATCACCGCGTCGTCCCCGCCGCCGGCGGCCTCGATCCACTCGGCGATCTGAAGCATCCCGTCGGCGACCGCGAGGTTCACGCAGGTCAGGGGGAAGGAGACGGACTGGCTGGCGCCGACCGCGCGGAACTCGAACTTGTTCCCTGTGAACGCGAAGGGGCTGGTGCGGTTGCGATCGGTGGTGTCGCGGGCGAGCGAGGGCAGGCTGGCGACCCCGAGCGGGATGTGGGTGGCCTGCTTCGTCCCGTTCAGCGGCGCGCCCGTCGTGATCATCTCGCAGACGGCGTCGAGCTGCTCGCCGAGGAAGACGCTGATGATCGCCGGGGGAGCCTCGTTCGCGCCCAGGCGGAAGTCGTTCGGATGCGTGGCGATGCTGGCCCGCAGCAGCGCGCCGTGCCGGAAGACGCCGAGCAGGACCGAGGCCAGGACGGCGAGGAAGCGCCGGTTCTCGTGCGGGGTCGCCCCCGGATCGAGCAGGTTGTGGCCCTGGTTGTCGGCCATCGACCAGTTCAGGTGCTTGCCCGAGCCGTTCACGCCCGCGTACGGCTTCTCGTGCAGCAGGGCCGCGAGATCGTGACGCTCGGCCACCCGGCGCAGCAGCTCCATCACGAGCTGGTTGTGGTCCGCGGCGACGTTGGCCTCCGCGTAGAGCACGGCGATCTCGAACTGCGAGGGCGCGACCTCGTTGTGACGGGTCTTGGCCGGCACGCCGAGCTTGTACAGCTCGACGTCGAGCTCCTGCATGAAGGCCAGGACGCGGCTGGGGATCGTGCCGAAGTAGTGATCCTCGAGGGTCTGCCCCTTGGGCGCCCGCGCGCCGAGCAGGGTGCGTCCGCAGAGCTGAAGGTCCGGCCGCAGCGCGACATAGGCACGATCGACCAGGAAATACTCCTGCTCGGGGCCCGCGGTGGCCGTGACCTTCGTGGTCGCGGTCTCGCCGAGCGCGCGGCAGAGGCGCAGGGCGGCGGCGTTGATGGCCTCCATCGAGCGCAGCACGGGCGTCTTCTCGTCGAGCGCGTCGCCATGGTAGCTGACGAAGGCGCTCGGGATGCACAGCGTGCCGCCGCTGGTGGACTCCATGATGAACATGGGGCTGGTCGGGTCCCAGGCGGTGTAGCCGCGCGCCTCGAAGGTCGAGCGCATGCCCCCGGAGGGGAAGGAGCTCGCGTCCGGCTCGGACTGGATGAGCATGGAGCCGGTGAACTTCGCCAGCGGCTTGTGCTGGTCGAAGGCGATGAACCCGTCGTGCTTCTCCGCGGTCGAGCCGGTCATGGGCTGGAACCAGTGGCAGAAGTGGCTGACACCGCGCTCGTTGGCCCAGCCGAGCACCGCGCTGGCGATGGCGTCGGCCAGGGCCGGCGTGAGGGGCTGGCCGCGCTCGATGGTCTCGAGCAGCCGCTTGTAGGTCGCGCTGGGCAGGCGCTGACTGAGCTGGTCCACGCCGAAGGTGTTCTGCCCGTAGAACTCGCGAACAGGCAGCGGGCTGCCGTCCGGCGCAGAGGGCCGACGGAAGGTCCTTGGCTTCCGCTCAGAGGCGGTACGAATGGCGTGCAGGCGGGCGGAGGAGGCAGACATGGCGAGGCACCCCTGTTTAGAGGGCGGCCCCTATATACGGTGAGCCCTCAGGCGCCAACGTGAAAGCTCTTTCCCAAGCTGGAGAAGCGGTCTTCGGAGGGGCGCTCTCCTCGGATGAGAAGCGCGCGACCGGTGGACGCGAGGTGGGTGAGCAGCCGCCAGACCAGCAGCGGGTCGTCCTGCTCGGCGAGCGCGTCCACACCGCGGGGCTCGGGGCTCAGGCGCGCCTCCAGCCGGGTCAGGAGCTCGAGCGCGTCCTGAGCGGCGCGCTTGCCCGCCTCCACTCCAGGTTGATGGTAGGCGTTGACGTCGATGAGCTCAGCGTAGAGCCCGACGGCGCGCTCGAAGAGGGCGATGAGCATCCCGAGCGAGCGGGCGGAGGCGTCGGGGACGCCGATGGTGAGGCTGGGGCGACCGGCCTCGACGAGCGCGCGGCGGGTGCCGAGCATCAGGCCGAGCAGCGTGTCCGAGGCGTCCCGCCCGCCGTCGATCGGGGTGGCGGGGCCGTGGGCCAGGGTCTCGATGAAGTGGACGAAGCTGTCGTCGCGCCCATCCCGGACCTGCTGCATCATCGCGTGCTGGTCGGTGGAGCCCTTGTTCCCGTAGACCGTCAAGCCCTGGTGGACCGCGCGGCCCTGCCGGTCGTGCGCCTTGCCCAGCGACTCCATGACGAGCTGCTGGAGGTGGCGGGAGAGCAGGAGGAAGCGGTCCTTGTAGGGCTCGATGACCAGCGCGCGGTCGCCACGTCCGTTGCCTGCCGCATACCAGCAGGCGGCCAGGAGGGCGGCGGGGTTCTCGCGCACGGGCGCGCGGGTGAGCTGGTCCATCGCGGCGGCGCCGGACAGGAAGGATCGCCAGTCCCAGCCGCAGAGGGCCATGGGGACCAGACCGACCGCGCTGGTCACGCTGAAGCGCCCGCCCACCCAGTCCCACATCGGGATCCTGGCCCGCCAGCCCAGGGCGCGCCGCTTCAGGCTGGAGCCCGCGCTGGTGATGGCGATGGCGTGCCGCGCGAAGGGCTCCCCCGCGCGCGCATACGCCGCCTGAGCCGCGAGCATCCCGTTGTGCGTCTCGGCCGTGCCCCCGCTCTTCGAGACCACCAGGGTCAAGAGGCGCCGAGGGTCCAGGCGCCCGAGCACGCGCGCCATCCCGTCCGGGTCCGTGTTGTCCAGCAGGTGAAGGCGAGCCTGGTCGTCAGGCCCGGAGAGCGCGTCCGCGACGAGCTGAGGACCCAGGGCCGAGCCGCCGATCCCGACCAGCAGGACGTCGGTGTGCTCCCCGAGCACGAGGCCGGCGACCGTCTCCTGCATCTCCAGGATCTGGGCGCGGATCTCCTCGGTCGGGGCCCGCTCCGGCGCACGAAGCCAGAAGTGGCCCACCATGCGCCCCTCGTCCGGGTTCGCGATGGCGCCCGCCTCGAGCGCCTCCATCGCGCGCAGCGCCGGCTCCAGCGTGTCGAGCAGCGCGTCCGTGAGGACAGGCGCCGCGCTCAGATCCAGCGACACCTGTGTCCGCAGATCTCGAAGCACCCGGGCGTCGAAGGCCGCCGTCTCCCGCCCCATCTCAGCGCATCTCCGCGACGCCGTTGGAGACGACGACGTTGCCGTCCTGGTCCTGCACGATGAACTCCGCGCCGTGGGGGCGCCTCCAGATGCTGGAGACCAGGGTCGATCCGTTGCCGACAGGGCGGGCGAAGCGCACGCTGAGGCGACGTAGGAAGCGGGGATCGCCGGCGCTGAGCACGTCCACCACCGAGCGTCCGGCCATCGCCATCGTGCAGAGCCCATGCAGGATCACGTCCGGAAGCCCAGCCGCCTTCGCCGTGTCCGGATCGATGTGAATGGGGTTGTCGTCGAGCGAGGCCTTGGCGTAGCGGTAGGACTGATCGGGCGCGACCTTGATCTTCCGCGTGAAGCTGGGGGCCGGAAGCTCCGGAGCCCCGCCCTCCTTCCTGGCCTCGCGCTTGCCGCCGTCCGACCCGCGGATGAAGTAGACCGTGCGCGCCTCGACCGCCAGCGACCCATCGACGAAGCCGTAGAGCCGCGAGCCGACGATCAGCCCGCTGGACTTCTGCTCGACGGTCTCCAGGCGCGCGCGAAGCTGCACCAGATCCCAGTGACGCAGCGGCCGGTGGAAGATCGCGTCGTGCTCACCGTGGACCAGGCGCAGCATGTCCAGGTCCAGCTCGGGGTCCAGCGCGATCCGGTGCATCAGGTCGCGCATCAACCGTACGTGGAACATCGGCGGCGCCACCGCGTCCGGGCCGTAATAGGCGACATGCTCATCGTTTGTCGCGCGCGCGTAGGCGTCCACGTGGCTCGGGTCCACGAACGCGAAGCCGCCGTCGTAGCGCTTGCCGATCGGGAGCACCCGGGGCTTGGGCGCGGCGGGAGCGGCGGGAGCGGCGGGAGCGGCGGCCGGAGCGGGAGCGACGGGAGCGGCCTCGGTCGGGCGCTCGAAGCGGAAGTACATGGCGAACTTCATCAGCACGCCCATGTTGTCTGCCGTGATCTTCCCCTTCATGAACGCCTTCTGCGGGTCCACGGTGGCGTTCATCAGCCCCACGATGGTCTCGGTGTCCGTCTTGATCGTGCAGGCGCCGACCCCCTGAAGCCCGTCCTCGACCCAGGCCCGGCCGTCCGAGACCTGCAGCGTCTTGGCAGGCCCGTCCTTGATGGCGAAGTGGATCGTGGTCTTGAAGTCCCCCGCCTTGTCCGCCATGAACGCGCCCGGCAGGCGGCGAAAGGCGACATCGACCGGGTGCTCGGCGCTGGCCGCGGGCGCCACCTGGGCTGCAGGCGCAGCGGCGGCCTCGAAGCTGGTGATCTCGGCCAGCCGCGCGCCGATCTCGGTCGGCGTCCAATGCGCCGCGCCCGGCTTCTCGACGCCGTCGTTGACCTTGACCTCGTAGACATGGATGCGCTGGCCCTGAACGCCGAAGACCTTGCCGGTCACGTTCCGGGCCAGATCGCTGACCAGGAAGACGACCATCGGCGAGACCTGCTCGGCGGTCCACTCGGCGTCGACCATGGCGATCTCTTCGGTCATCCGCGTCTTGGCGATCGGCGCGACGCAGTTGGCCGTGATGCCGGCCTTGCGCAGCTCGAGGGCCAGGACGCGCGTAAACCCATAGATACCGGCCTTCGCGGCAGCGTAATTGGCCTGGCCGAAGTTGCCGATGAGGCCGGAGTAGCTCGTCGTGTTGACGATGGCGCCCGCCCCGCTGGCCGCGAGGGCCTCGACCGCCGCGCGCGTCACGTTGTAGGTGCCGTTCAGGTGCACGTCCAGGACCAGGCGCCACTGCTCGTCCGTCATGCGGCGGAAGGTGATGTCGCGCAGGATCCCTGCGTTGTTCACCACGGCGTCCAGCCGCCCCCAACGGCTCGTGGCCGCCGCGACCATGCGGTCGCAGCCCTCGCGGTCGGAGACGCTGTCCGTGTTGGCCAGCGCCTCGCCGCCCGCGGCGACGATCTCGGCGACCACGCCCGCCGCCGCGGTCTCGTCAGCGCCCGCGCCCTCGCGCGTGCCCCCGAGATCGTTGACGACGACCTTCGCGC
>CAZKWG010000113.1:0-14321 GCA_964556105.1 uncultured Enterobacterales bacterium
TGGCTGGCGAAGGCCTCGTTGATCTCGAAGACGTCCACGTCGTCGAGCGTGATGCCCGCCTTCGCCACCGCGGCCGGGATGGCCTTGGCGGGGCCGATGCCCATGATCTCCGGATCGACGCCGACCACCGCGTAGCTGCGCAGCACGCCGAGGCTGCTCAGGCCGAGCTCCTCGGCCTTGGCCCGCGACATGATCACCGTGGCGGCGGCCCCGTCGCTGACCTGGCTGCTGTTGCCGGCGGTGCTGCTGCCGTCCTGGGCGAAGGCCGGCTTCAGCGCGCTGAGGCCCTGGGCCGTGGTGTCGGCGCGCACGCCGTCATCGGCCTTGACGACCACGTCCCGCCACTTGCCATCGCCGTATACACGGGTTGTAACCGGCACGATCTCCTCGTTGAACTTGCCGGCCGCCTGGGCCGCCGCCGCCTTGACGTGGCTGGAGGCGGCGAAGGCGTCCTGATCCTGTCGCGACACGTTGAAACGTTTTGCGACGTTCTCCGAGGTGATGCCCATCGGCGTGTAGATGGCCGGGGCCGTCGCCATGATGGTCGGGTTCGGGCTGGGGCGATCGCCGCCCATGGGGATCTGGCTCATGCTCTCGACGCCGCCGGTGAGGGCGACCTCCATCCAGCCGGCCTGGATGCCCGCCGCCGCCTGGGCCAGGGACTGGAGCCCCGACGAGCAGAAGCGGTTGATGGTCATGGCCGGCACGGACTCGGGCACGCCGGCCGCCAGCGCCGCGACGCGGGCCACGTTCATGCCCTGCTCGCCCTCGGGCATGGCGGTGCCGACCACCACGTCCTCGATGAGGGCCGGGTCCAAGCCCGGCACCCTCGCCAGCGCGCCCTTCATCGCGGTGATGAGCAGATCGTCCGGGCGCGTGTCCTTGAGCGCGCCGCGCTTCGCTTTGGTGACGGGGGTGCGGACGGCCGCGACCACGACGACGTCACGGGGATTTTTTCCGGTCATGGGAGTCTCCGTAAGCGCGATGAGAGTGGTGACAGCTCAGTTCCGCAGCGGCTTGCCCTTCATGAGCATGTGCTGGATGCGCTCCTGGGTCTTCTCCATCCCGGCGAGGGAGAGGAAGGCCTCGCGCTCCAGCTCGATGATCTGATCCTCGCCCAGCCAGGTGCCGGCCGGGACGTCGCCGCCGGTGAGCACCCAGGCCAGCTTCTTGCTGACCGTGACGTCGTGATCCGTGGCGTAGCCGCCCTCGTGCATCTGGTAGAGGAAGAGCTCGATGGCGGCGCGACCGCTGGCCCCGGGCAGCTTGAAGCGGCGCTTGCGCGGCGCCTTGTAGCCGGACTGCGCCAGACCGAGCGCCATGCGCTTCGCCTCATGGATGAGGGCGTCCGGGTCGAGCACCAGCTTGTCGGTGGCCCGCAGATAGCCCATCCCGCGCGCCTCTTCGGCGGACATCGAGACCTTGGCCAGCGCCATGTTGCGGAAGACGTTCTGCACGAAGGGGTTCGGGTCGTACTCGGTGCCCTCGATGACGTCGCCCAGCGCGCGGGCGAGCATCTCCTTGCAGCCGCCGCCGGCCGGGATCAGGCCGACGCCGACCTCGACCAGACCCATGTACAGCTCGGCCCCGGCCACGGTGGCCGCCGACTGCATGGCGATCTCGCAGCCGCCGCCCAGGGTGAGGCCGCGCGGGGCGGTCACGACGGGCCGGGAGGCGTACTTGGCGCGCTGCAGCACGGTCTGGAGCTTCTCGACCATGCCGGTCAGCTCGCCCCAGAGGCCCTGGCCCGCCGCCACGCCGATCATGAACAGGTTGGCGCCGGCGCAGAAGGCGTTGCCGCCCTGGTTGCCGACGACCAGGCCCTCCCAGCGCCCGGCCTCCAGCTCATCGAGGGCCTGCTCGTACAGGCCGATGATGCCGTCGTCGATGGCGTTCATCTTGGCGTGGAACTGCAGACAGGCGATGCCGTCGCCCAGATCGACGAGCGAGGCGGAGTCGTTGGAGCGGGTCACCGTGCCCGGCCGCGCGCGGACCTCGTCGAGCATCAGCCACTCCGGCGCCATCGGCACCAGGAAGCTCTCGCCCTTGATCGGGTCCCAGGCGGTCATGCGGCCCTGGGCGTCGCGCTGGTAGAAGCGCTCGCGGCCGGCGGCCAGCATGGCCTTGACCCAGGCGGGGACGCTGAGGCCGTCGGCCTCCATGCGCGCCACCGAGCTGGCCACGCCGATCACGTCCCAGGTCTCGAAGGGGCCGGTCTCCCAGCCGAAGCCCCAGCACATGCCGCGGTCGATGTTGACGATGTCGTCGGCGATCTCCGGCAGGCGGTTCGCCGCGTAGATCAGCGTGTCGGCGGTGCAGGCCCAGGCCAGCTGCCCGGCCGCGTCCTGGGCGTTGACCAGGATGCGCACCTTGTCCGCGGTGCTGTCCACGCCCTTCGCCTGGCCCAGGCTGGGGAAGCGCACCTTCTTCTGCGGCCCGTACTCGCCGGTCGCCAGGTCGCGGGTGAGGATGACGCGGGCGCCCGTGGCGTCCGTGCCCTTCTTGTAGAAGCCGCGCCCGGCCTTCTCGCCGACCGCGCCCTCGGCGATCATCTGCTTGAGCCAGGGCGGGCTCTGGAAGCGCTCGCGCTGCTCGTCGTCGGGCGCGCCGTCGTAGACGTTGCCCAGCACGTGGTCGAGCGTGTCCAGGCCGACCAGATCGCCGGTACGGAAGACGGCGCTGGAGGGGCGACCCATCGGCGAGCCGAAGATGGCGTCCACCTCGTCCACCCCGAGCCCGAGCCGGCCCATGTGGTGGAAGACGGAGAGGATGCCGAAGGTGCCGATGCGGTTGGCGACGAAGTTGGGCGTGTCCTTGGCCCAGACGATGCCCTTGCCCAGCACCCGCTCGCCGAAGCGCGCGACCACGCCGGCCACCGCCATGTCCGTCTCCGGGCCCGTCACCAGCTCCAGCAGGCGCATGTAGCGGACGGGGTTGAAGAAGTGCATGACGATGAAGTTCTTGCGCATGTCCTCGGGCATGGGCGCCGCCATCGCCGCGAGCTGCAGGCCGCTGGTGTTCGAGGCCACCACGCTGCCGGGCTTGCGGTTGGCCGCGACCCACTCGAAGACCTTGTGCTTGATCTTCAGGTTCTCGACGACCACCTCGATGACGAGATCGCACTCGCCCAGCTTCGCGGCGTCGTCCTCGTAGTTGGCCGCCGTGATCAGGCTCACGTCGGCGGCGCGGTAGAGCGCGGCGGGCTTGAGCTTCGTGACGTTGGCGATGCCGTCCAGGGCCAGCTTGGAGCGGGGGGCGCCCGCCGGCAGGTCGCGCGGCACGATGTCGAAGAGCACGCTGGGCACGCCGGCGTTGGCGAGGTGGGCGGCGATGCCCTGCCCCATGACACCGGCGCCGAGCACGGCCACCTTGGTGATGGTGAGGGTCTGGGCCCCGGACTGTACGGACATCCTGCCTCCTCCCGGCGGTCTCGGCCGCCTCGCGACTGGAGCGGTGAATGAGGGTTCATTCAGGAGGAGAAGCTATCCGAGTGGCGGACCCCAGGCCAGCGGGATCACGCGGCGCCCGCTGCCGCCGCTCGGGGTCAGGCCCAGAGGTCCGAGAGCGCGATCTCCACCGCCTCGAAGGGCTCGGCGCGGACGCGGGCGTCGGCGCTCCACACGCCAAGCTGCAGCCAGCGCGTAGCCTCGAGCCGGTAGACCTCCAGGGTCTGGGCGCGGGGGTCGATCAGCCAGGCGTGGCGCACGCCCTCGCGCGCGTAGATCGGCATCTTCAGGGCGCGATCCAGGCGCATCGTGGAGGGCGAGAGGATCTCGCAGATCCAGTCCGGCTCGAGCGTGAACGCGGCGACGTCGGGGACGCGGGGCATCCGCTCGCGGCGCCAGCCGGCGAGGTCGGGGACCAGCACCTCGTCGCCGAGGTGCAGCTCGGGCTCATCGAGGATCCACCAGCCTCCCGGGCCGCCGCGGCCCCTCTGGAAGGGGCCTGTGAGCTCATAGCCCAGCGAGGAGGCCGCCACGGCGTGGGGAGCGGCGGGGCGGGGCGAGACATAGAGCTCGGACGCGAGGATCTCTCCGACGACGTTCTCGGGCAGATCCTCGAGGTCAGCGTAGGTGGCGATTCGGCGCGCAGGGAGTCCCATACCAGGAATCTATCACGCCCCTGCGCTTCAGGGCAGGACGCTCTCGATGTCGCTGGCGTCGATGTCGCTGTCCACGCTGACGATGACGCCGCCCGGCGCGAGCAGGGTCATCGAGGGGATGGCGCCGTCCTGCTCGTAGCGGGTGCCGATCTTCCAGTCGCCATCGGCCAGCACGGGGTAGCTGAGATCGAACTCCGTCGCCCAGCCCGCCAGGTCCTCGGTCGCCGGAGGGTCACCCGTGGTGTCCTCGGCGATGATCTCGACGACGATGAAGCCGCTGTCGGCGTAGGTCTGGTAGAGCGACTCCAGCCAGGGCGCGTCGTCCTGGTTGCTGCCGCACCACATCGCGCCGCTGACGATGAGCACCGCCCGGTCGCAGAAGGCGTGCAGGCGCACCACGTCGCCGTTCTGGTCGTAGAGCGCGAAGTCCTCGGCGATGTCACCCACGCCGTTGCCGGTGGCGATCAGCGCGTCGCGGCAGGCGCCGATCTCCCAGCCGCCCTCATACGGGTGGTCCGTGGCGTCGAGCGGGTCGGTCACCGACTCATCGCCGTCGCCCCAGCCGTCGTTGTCCGTGTCCTCGTTGAGCGGGTCGAGGCCGACGGAGACCTCGGCGCCGTCCTCGAGCGTGTCGTCATCGGAGTCCGCGTCCAGAGGATCGGTGCCGAGCGCGTCCTCGGCGCCATCGCTGAGGCCGTCGTCATCGGTGTCGTCGTCGTCGGGGTCCGTGCCCTGCGCGGCCTCGTCGATGTCGGAGACGCCGTCGTCATCGGCGTCGCCGTTGACCGACTGGCTGGGGCCCGTGTCGCCCTCGCCCTCGCCTTCGCCCTCGCCCTCGCCCTCACCCTCGCCGGGCTCGCTCGGATCAGCGGGCGCTTCCTCCGAAGCCTGAACGCCTGAGTCGTCATTTTCGAGATAGATGATCTTGTCATCTCCGCCGGTACATGCAGAGATTCCGAGAATGGACAGAAATATGGAGCCCCGCGTATGCATCGCCCCTCCGAGCCTGATCATAACGGAAGTCAAAAGAATAAACACGTCGCGGGGGACAGGATCTGACCGCCGTCGGACTTGACCAGGAGGGACGCGTATTCTACTCTGCCTCGCTCATCTGAGGCCCCGCTCACCGGAGACATCATGGCCGTCATCGACCCACGCTTCTCAGTGCGCCGAGAGCGACTCGCGGAGATTCATCGTACGTTTTCGCTCTTCGATCAGGACCGGGACGGCCGCATCACCGCGAGCGAGCTGGGCCTGGTGCTGCGCGCTCTCGGGCAGCCCGCGAGCGCCGCCGAGCTGGCGGCCATGGTGAGCACCGTGGACATCGACGGCAGCGGCACGATCGAGCTGACCGAGTTCATGGCGCTCTTCCTCCCCACCGATCCGAGCTTCCTGGGGGCGGCCGACGACGAGGACCTGGGGGCGGCCTTTCAAGACTTCGATCGCAACGGCGACGGGCAGATCTCCCTCTCCGAGCTTCGCCGCGCCCTCGCCGCGCTGGGCGAGGAGGTGGACAGCGCCGGTCTGGCGGAGATGCTCGAGCGCGCCGACGCTGACAAGAGCGGGGCCATCAGCTACGACGAGTTCGTCCGCGTGATGTCGATCGGGTGGTCGCGCCGCGGCTGAGCCCGGCCTGAGGGGGCGCCGCCGCGGGCTCAGGCGAACTGCTGGCGATAGGCGCCCATGATCTCCTGCCAGCGCGCCTCACCCCAGCGGCGGCGGCGCATGGCGATGACCCACAGCACAGGCTTTCGGGCCTCCTCCCCGAGCAGATCGGCGAGGCTGGCCTGGCAGGTGAACAGGGCGGTGATGGCCGCGAGCTGGTCGCCGCGCGCCTCGTGCAGCTCGGCGACGCACAGGCAGGCGAGCAGGTAGAGCACGGGATCCGGCACGCCGAGCGCGGCCTGGCGAGCGGCGTCGGCGTCGACGAGGGCGCCAGCGAGATCTCCGGAGCCCTGCCGCGTAGAGGCGCGGGTGAGGCGCGCCTGCCCGGACAACGAGAGCTGGCCCGCGCGCTCGGCGTCGGCGAGCACGGCGTCCAGGCTGTCCACGGGCAGCTCAGGCGTGCGTGGAGCCTGCCGAAGGAGGGGGAGGCGCGTGAGGCGCAGCTTGAGGTTGGCCGCGACGTCCCCCTCGCTGAGCGCGAGCGCGCGGCCGGTGAGCGCGAGCGCCTCAGCGGCCTTGGAGAGCAGCTGTAACGTCATGATACGCGCAGAGATCGCGGCCAGCTCGCGCCCGTGGTCGCCCGCGCGGGCGAAGTCGGCGATCGCCTTTGCGAGGTGCGCGTCCGCGCCCTCCGCCTCGTTTCGCCCGAGCGCCATGCTGGCGAGGTGCATCCTGCAGCGGCCGGCCATGCTGGCCTCGCCGGTCTCCACGAAGCCGGTCAGCGCCTGCTTCAGGAGCCCTTCCGCCGCCACGACGTCTCCCGCCACCCGCCCCTCCGTCAGCGCGAGGAGGTAGCGGGCGCCGGCCGCGTCGCGCGGGCGTCCCGCGGCGAGGTGGAGGCTCAGCGCCGCCCCGAGCCGCCGCCGCACGCCCGCGAGGTCGCCCGCCGGGATCAGCGCCGCGGCCGCCTCCTGCAGCGCGCTCGCCTCCTCGGCGGAGTCTCCGGAGGCGCGCGCGGCCTCCGCCCTGCTGTCCAGCTCGCGGACGGTGGAAGCGATGTCTGCGTTCATTTATCCGACCTGAGCGCTCGTGGGTTGCCCGCTGCTCTGGAGCAGATTGTCCACGGCGCTCATGTTCGCGTCCAGCTCGCCCTGCTTCTGAAGGCGTTCTGCGCGGTGGGCCTGCGTCCAGCCCTGGATGGTGCCGAGCGCGGCGGCGTGGCGCTGGCGCTGAGCCTCGCGACCGGCCTCCAGCTTCGCCAGGCGCTCGATGAGCGTGCTCTCGGCCTGGTTGAACTGCTGGCTGGCGCCCAGAGAGTCGGCGCGGTCCTTGGCCAGTCGCGCGTTGATCGAGAGCAGGCCGGTGTAGCCGCCGTTCATCCAGTTCGCCGCCATCGTGCCGACGCGGCTCTGCTCGTCGGCGACCCGGATCCCGGTGCCGAGCTGCGCCTTGGCGTCCGTGCCGGTGGTCTGCATCTGGGTGAGGCCGGTCTGGAGCGCGCGCGGGTTGGCGGCCTTGACCTGGTCGCCGCCCACGGAGTCGGGGAGGACGCCCGCCAGCCGCATCAGCCAGCCCACCATGTCCGTCACGCCGCTCAAGAAGCCGCCGATCGGATCGATGCTCGAGCCGGCCTGCTTCTGCTGCTTCTCCATGTCCTCCCGCGCCTTCTTCCGTTTGGCCTCCTTCTCCTCGAGGACCTGGCGCTCCTTGTTGGCGTTGTCTACGTTGGTCTTCCCGATCTGGACGGCCTTGTCCGCGACCTGGGCCTGGACCTGCGCGGCGCGCTTCTGGGCGGCGAGGTCCGCCTTCATCGCGTTCAGGCCGTCGATCTCGCTCTGGATCTTCGCGGCGTTGTCCGCCGCGTTGGTCAGGATCGACTCCTGCTCTGCCGGCGGCGGCGGGAGCTGCTGCAGGCGGTCGCGGGTGGCGTCCATGGCGTCCATGGCCGCCTGGATCTTCGGCCGCAGGGCGTCGCGAGCGCTCTTCTGATCCGCGCTCATGCCGGTGCGCTGCTGGGGCGTCATCGTCGCGTCCACCGTGGCGTTCGAGGTGGCGACCCCGATGTCCATGATGCGATCGCTGTACGCCGACTGCCCGCTGGTGAACTCGGCCGAGCCCTCGGGGAACTCCTGGACGCGCGCGTCGAGGGCATCGTCGTTCTGGCCGCGTACCCCTTTGCGGGCGCCGTCCGTCCAGGTGGAGCGGGCCTTCTGGGCGTCGCCGGCCCGCCCCATCTTCAGGTCATAGAGCTCCTTGTTGTAGAGCTTGTTGGTCGGGTCGTTGAGCTTGTCGTCGGGGAGGTCGGTGCCGCCGACGCTGCCGTTGTCCGGCAGGCCCTTGAGGCCCTCGATCGGGGCGTCCATCCCGCCCGTCGCCATGCTGTTGAAGCCACGGTCACGCCAGGCCTTCGCCTGGTCCCCGGTGAAGGCCTCCGTGCCGTGCCCTTCGTTGAAGGCCAGCTTGCCGAGGACGGCGCTCTTGTATTTTCCGTGGGTCTTGTCCTGCCGCCCCTGATCGACGTTGGCCTGGGAGCGCGCCTGGTTGGCGTCCGAGCCCACCTGCCCCCAGAGCTTCATGTCCTTCTTGCTGACCTTGTTGCTCATCAGCTTCTGGGACAGGTTGTCGTGCAGGTTCTCCAGGCCGTTCGCCTTGCCCGAGGACTCGGAGGCCTTGTTGTTCTTGGTTTGCAGCGCGGTGTTCTGCTGCTTGATCTGGTTGACGTCCGCCGTGTTCGCGCGGGTCTGCTTGGACATCGAGGCGAAGTCCTTGCGGTTCGCCTTTGCGCTCAAATGGTCGGTGTCGAAGGCCACGTTGAAGAGCTGCCTCAGGCGGGAGACCTCTCCGTCCTTCTGTTTGCCGTTGGTCTGCGCCTCTGGCTTCGGCGTGGCGATGCTCTTGCCCGAGAGGAGCTGGCCGCCCTTCTCCATGACCTTGCCCGTGCCCTTCTCGGTGCCGCTCTTCACGACGCGGCTGCTGGCGTCCTCGGTGAACGAGGAGACCTGCTTGGACAGCTTCTCCGCGCGCGCCGCCTGCAGCGCGGGATCCGCGTCGGACAGGAGGATCTGGCGCATCCGCAGCCCGATGGGGATCAGCTTCAAGAAGGTGAGCGCGGCGCCGGCGATGGCGTTGATCTTCCCGAGCATCATGCCCCACTGCGCCGCCAGCGGGATGACCGTCAGCAGGAACGGGACGATGGGCAGGAGGAAGGGGAAGAAGATCGAGGCGACAGCGACGACGCTGCCCAGCCCGGCGACCATGAGGCAGATCCCGGAGAGCTGGCCGATGACGGTGTTGATGCCGTCCAGCACGTCCAGGACGGCCTCGACCTTGTCGATCGTGTCGCCGGTCTGCCACTTGTCTGCCGCGCCGGTGAACTTGCCGAAGGACTGGCTGGCCCAGTTGACGGGCCCCATCTTGAAGATGTCGACCGCGGTGAAGACGCCCCCGGCGAAGCGTAACTTCTTCGTCGCCGTCGCCATGACGCCCTGGATGAGCCCGGCGCTGACGCCGTTGACCAGCCCCTCGAGCGCGCCAGCGCCTGCAGCGCGCCCGATCAGCCCCCACTTGTCGCTGGTCGCCATGCCCGTGTCGCTGCGGTTGACCCAGTAGTCGTGCCAGGCCTTCTCGTTGATGTAGCCGTCCAGCTCTCCCGCGCTGAGCGAGGCGAAGTCGAGCAGGCTCCCGTCCGGGCCGACACCGCCGCTCCCAGCGGTCTCCCCGCTGCCCGTCTCGTCGACGCCGTCCGACCCGATCTCGGCGCCCACCACGCCACCCACCGTGGATCCGGGCGAGACGTTGTCCTGCTTCCCGGGCGTGTCCGGCCCAGGCTTCCCCTTGCCGCTCGGATCGCCCTGGCCGTCTCCGCCCGGCTCCTGCTTGCCCGGCTTCTCGTTCGGATCGCCCTTGTCGGGATCCCCGTCCTTCGGGTCCTCCTTGGCGCTCTCCCCGACCCCGTCGCCGTCGCCGTCGCCCGGGAGCTCCTGCTTCTCCTTCTCGGTCCCCGGGCCGGGGCCGTCCACCTTGGTGGGCTCCTTCTCGGTGTCCTTCCCCCCGTTCTGCTCGCCGCCGCTCGGCGCTTGCGTGTCCGGCGTCTCGCTCGGCACGTCGGGGCCGGGGATGGTCATCTGCTGGGCCTGGAGCTGGTCCGGCGTCAGCGGGTTGTCGACGCCGTCGCCCAGCTTCAGCGGGTCGGTGAGTGGATCCTTGAGCTGATCGAAGAGCGGACCCTTGGCCTTGTTGGCGCTGACGTCCAGCTCCGGCTTCTGGAGCTTGGAGAGGGTCTTGTCTTCGAGCTGCGTCGTGACCTGGCCCATGGCCTTGCACCCCTGACGCGTGACGAGGGCACGCGCGTGTCGCAGCGCCGATCATGGCTGTGCAAGTGTTCGGTGTCAACCTGCGACTACAGTTAGAATGGTGTCGAATACTATGCGCGTTACAAGCATGTTATATTGGCATCGTGAATCCACGCGGCGCTCACGGTTCTTCCTGCGCCAGCGCACGGAATCGCTTGCCCTGCGCCGCCGCAGCGCCTATGATCATGCAGACCCCTCCCCCTGGAGATCCCCATGTCCGCACATCACCCCTCGGTCGCCGATCTGGAGCTCTCACGGGTCGTCTCGCTGCCCTCGGGCCGCGACGTCGTCATTCAGAGCGGCAAGGACGAGACCATCGAGGTCCGCAGCCCGGACGGCACGATCGAGGTCTCCATCGCGTTGACCGAGCACGGCCCTGTGCTGCGCGTCACCGGCGGCACGCTTCAGATGCAGGCCGACACCCTCTCGCTGAAGGGGCGGCGGGTGGACATCGACTCCAGCGAGCTGACGACCATCTCCAGCGGCGGCGAGGTCGTCGTGGTCGCCCCCATGATCCGGCTGAACTGAGGTCACCATGCCCGCTGCAGCCCGCATGAACGACATGATCAAGCAGGACGCGCCGCACTGCCACGCGCCCATCCACCCGCCCGCGCCCGTGCCCACCCCCAGCCCTCACCCGGCGTTGCCCCTGGCGATCCTCTCGCCCTGCGTGCCCACGGTGACGATCGGCGGCAGCGCCGCGGCGGTGGTCGGTGACCAGAGCGCCCCTTGCAGCCTCCCGAGCTGCGTGCCCGGCGGGCCGGGGATCATCAGCAAGGGCTCATCCACCGTGATGATCGGCAAGAAGCCGGCCGCGCGCGTGGACGACCTCACGAGCCACGCCTCCTGCGTCGCGCCCATCGGCGCGCCGACCGGCAAGGTGATGGCCCCCGGCTGCCCCACGGTCATGATCGGGGGCTGAGCCTCCTGAGGAGCCAGTGAGAACCGGTCACCTCGAGGCCATCCGGCCCGTCTGCCCCGCCTGCCGCACCTCGGAGCGGTCCTGGCCCGTGGTGCTCGCCGCGGTGTTTCGTGAGGAGGGCGAGCACGTCGTCGAGGGTATGCTGCATTGCAGCAATTCGGCATGCCTGCGGGAGTACCCGATCATCGACGGGATCCCGCTGCTGGTGACGGAGATCCGGCGCGTGGTGAGCGAGCAGCAGTCCGCGCTGCTCATCCGCGAGGATCTCAGCCCGGAGATGGAGAGCCTGATCGGCGACGCGCTGGGGCCCGGCTCGAGCATGGACACCGTGCGGCAGCATGCGAGCGCGTACGCCGCCGGCCACTGGTCCGATCTCGACCCCGAGGACGGCAGCCCGTCGGCCGTGCTGCCGCTGGTGGAGGCCGGGCTGGCCTTGAGCGGCGGTCCCGCGGAGGGCCCCGTCCTCGAGCTGGGCTGCGCCACGGGGCGGGGGACCTTCGCGCTGGCAGAGGCCACGGACGGCCTCGTGCTGGGGCTGGATCTCCACCTGGGCTTGTTGCGCGTCGCCGCGCGGGCCCTGCGCACGGGCCGCGTCCGGTACCCGCGACGCCGCGTGGGCATGGTCTACGACCGGCGCGACTTCGCCGTCCCCCTGCCCGGGGCCGAGCGCGTGGACTTCTGGCTGGCCGACGCGCTGGCCCTGCCGCTTCAGCCAGAGAGCGTCGGCTACGTGCAGGCGCTCAATCTGTTGGATTGCGTCTCTGCTCCTTGGATGCTGCTGGGGAGCATGGCCGCTGTGTTGCGTCCTGGAGGGCGCGCGCTGATCTGTACACCCTATGACTGGGCCACCTCCGCCACCCCGCTGGAGGGCTGGCTGGGCGGTCACTCTCAGCGAGGACCGGAAGCGGGCTCGGCCGAGCCGGCCCTGCGCGCCCTGCTCGACCCTGCCAGCCCTCGCTATCAGGGCGGCGGTCTGCGCGTCATCGGTGAGGGCGAGGCGGACTGGCGGGTCCGACTGCACGCGCGGGCGGAGATGCGCTATCGGGTGGACATGCTGGCGCTCGAGCGCTGAGCCAGCGGCGTCGTGGGTGACGCGGTGAGCAGGGCGTGCAGCGCGAGCAGGGTGCGCCAGTTCCGAACGGTCGAGACGGTCCCCAGCTGTCGGTCGAACCAGTCATTGCTCAGCTTCGTGGTCGCGACGCCCGTGGGCAGGTGCAGGTAGATGTCCGCGCCCCGCACCTGGAAGCGGTGACCGGGAGAGCGGTTCGGATCGAGGGCCGAGACCCGTTCGGGCGCGGGCGTATCCGCGAGAAAGACGATGTAACGTTCGCTCTCGGGCACCTCGAAGGGGCAGCTCGCGAGCGCCGTGGCGATCTCGGCGGCCTCGCGAACCACCACGGGAGAGGCGACACCCAGGCGGGCTCGAAGTCCGTCGGAGAGGTCGCGGGCGATGGTCGCAGCACCCTCGGGAGAGAGCCGGCAGACGGCGTTGCCGCTCTGGATATAGGTCTCGACCTCCTCGGCGCCGAGCTGCGTGAGCAGGGCGCGGAGCTCGGCCATGGGCACGCGGTTCTTGCCGCCGACGTTGACGCCGCGGAGCAGGAGGGTGTGGGTGCGCATTCTGGCCCCTTAACGTGCCCTCGGGCGCTACTCCCCGCCGCTGACGCCGGCCAGCGCCAGGTTGCCCAGGTGGGCCACCGCGCGGAAGGCGCTCTTCGCGCCGGTGTTCAGCGCGCCAGACGGCCAGGGGCAGCCGGCCGTGGGGCTGACCCGGAGGGGCTGGCCGAGCGCGACGGCGACGATGTCCGGCAGCACGGGCTGGCCGGGGGCGGCGGGGGGCGAGCTGGCGGCGACCTCGGCGACGAGGTTGGCGATGCACAGCTCGGGCGGCTCGTTGAGCACGCCGTCGGCCGGGTCGGGCATGCGGTTGTAGGCGTCCCACAGCGCGAGCGACCAGAGCTGCGCCTGGCCGGGAGCGACGGGCGGGCGGGGGCCGGTGTCCGCGGCGAGCAGCGCGTTCTCGAAGGCGCGCAGCCCGGTGGCCATGGTGTGGGCCGACCAGCGATCGTTGGTGCGCGGGTCCGCGCCGCCGGCCGGGGCGCCGTCGGGTGAGCCGAAGACCTGGGTGGCGCGCTTGGAGAGGCCCCAGGCGCCCATGCGGTCCACGCCGCCGTCGACCACCGCGTAGCTGTCCGGGCAGACCAGATCGGGGTCGGGGTGCCAGAGCAGCACGTACTGCGGCAGGTCCTGGCCGAGGATCTCGGCGAGGCCCAGGCAGCGCTCGGTGTTCTCGGGCGGATCGCGCAGCTTCGCCATCTCGGTGGCGGCATGCTTCTTGGCGTTGTCGATGGCCTGCTGGTCGAAGGTGAGCGCCTCGGGGGTGCCCATGCGGGCCCCGCCCATCTCCACCGCCACCGACTGCGAGAGCGGCGCGGCCAGCGCGACCTCCGCCTGGAGGGCGCGGGTGGTGTCCTGGTCGTCCAGCGCGGTCGCCAGCTCCTTGCGCTCCTCCACGCAGGCGGCCTCGGCGACCAGCGCGGCGTCGCGCCCCGCCTCGGCGGCCAGCGCCTTCTCCTCGGCCATGGCCGCCTTCTCCTCGGCCTCCTGCGCCTTGGAGTACTGGGAGTAGGCCACGATGCCCAGCCCGATCCCGATGCCGCTCATGAAGAGCATGGGGCTGAACAGCGCCGGCGAGATGCCCGCGCGCTTCGCCAGGTTCGCCACCCAGGCGGTGATGCGCGCCTTGGGGTCGGCCAGCGTGGCGATCGCCGTGGGGATGATCCAGAAGGCGGCGCCCATGGCGCCCTCGATCTGGTCCGCGCGCCGCAGACGCCCCGCGCCGACGCCCGCCTTGGCGCCCTGCGCGACCTCGGCCTGGACCTCCAGCGTGAACATCACCGAGCTGAGATCGTCGAGCGAGGCCTCCAGCCGGGTGCCGCTTCGCCACTCCGAGCCCATGGTGGCCAGGCTGCGCACGTCGGGACGCAGGATCTCCAGCTTGACCAGGGTGGGCACGTTGCGCGCGCGCAGCACCTTGGGATCCCCGGGGCGGCTCTCGCGGATCTCTGCCTCGAGCAGCACCTGGGCGCCGGGGGGCGGCGCCTCGTCGGCGCGCCGCAGCACCGTCTGCCGGAGCTGGCTCTGGGCCTCGGACGGGTTGTCCTGAAGCAGCAGCACGGTGAAGATCTCGCCGGCCTCGAGTCGGATCGCGACGCGAGAAGGGCGGGCCTGGGGTTCGAAGCACTGCAGCGTCAGGGCCATGGTTCAACTCGGCGTAGGCGAGGCGGCGCCCTCGAAGCGCTCCAGCCGCACCAGCAGATAGGAGACGACGGTGCGCATG
>CAZKWG010000114.1:0-8482 GCA_964556105.1 uncultured Enterobacterales bacterium
GGGGGGTTGTGGTGGGGCGGCGGGATGTCTGGGTGTTGGGATGTCTGCCTTCCAGCCTGCCGCCTCGCCCCGAGCACCCTCCCCCTCGTGGGGGAGGAGCCCCCGCAGGGGGCGGTGGGGGGGTGCCTGCCTTCCAGCCGGCCGCCCCCGCTCCCCCTCAGCGGTCCGTCGGATCCAGCAGCCCCCGCGCCTGTAGCGCGTCGCGGATCTCGAACGCGACGTTGTGCGCCTTGTGACGCACCCGCTCCTCGGGGCTCGACCGCAGCGCGTCCACCACCGGGAGCGCGAGGCGCGCGGCCGCCACCACATCGCTGGAGTCGGCCAGCACGAACTGCTCCAGCGCGTCGAGGGCGTCGACCTGCGTGGCGACCGGGAGCGGTGGCTGCTGGGTCAGCTCCGCGAGGCAGATCGGCACGCCCTCGTGTACGCCGCCGGAGTTCTGCGCGTCGCGCGAGCTGGATCCGTCGCTGTAGGTCACCGTGCCGTCCTGCGGGTCGTACATCACCGCGCCATGCGCGCGGAGCACGGGCGCCATCGCCTGCACGATCGCCTCGATCCGGTCTCCGGTCAGCGCCAGGCCGATCGTCGCGGTGTCCTCGTCGATCTCCGGCGCCACGCTCAGGTTCTCCCGCGCGAGCGGGCCCGCCAGCAGCGCGTCGCGCAGCGCCACCAGCCGGGACCGCTCCCGCGCGCTCGCCGGCTTCCTGCGCCCGAGCCGCGCCATGGCCCGGTCGAAGGAGCGCAGCTTCGGGTCATGCCAGAGGGTCAGATCGTAGCTCATGGGCTCCCCTTATCGCGGCGCGGGGGCTCCCTCAGGAGAGCGGATCGGTGGCCAGGCTCAGCGCGCCAGCCCCACGTCCTGCACCTCGCCCAGGAAGGGCAGCGCCGAGAGATCGACGACCACGCTGCCCTCCTCGGCGGCGCGCTCCGGGTCCTCGAGGGCGATGGTCAGGGGCTCGAGATCCTTCAAAGCCTGAGACATCTCGAAGCCTGCAACATCCCAGCGCAGGACCAGCGGGCCGCCCAGGGTCAGCTCGAGATCGGCCACCGGCGTCGCCGGAACGGGCAGCGGATCGGCGAGATCCTGGCCTTCGGAGACAGGAATCTCTATGCGGTTCCCCTCCAGATCGATCGCGACCAGACCGATCACGGGGGCGGAGAAGGCGCGGAGCTGGGGCGCGGCGGCGGGTGTCTCTGGGCGCGCGGTGCGGCCCCGGCTGGGCTTCAGCAGGGTCTTCAGGCCCTTCGGGCGGAGGTTCGTGGGGTTGCCCTGGATGACGATCGTACGATCCAGCACGGGGCGGAGATCCGTGGGGTTGCCCTGGATGACGATGGCGGCCAGCGCAGCCAGCGAGAGGGCGAGCACAGGCAGGGCGAGGAGCAGGCGACGCTTCATAGAGCCTCCGGGGGCCGGTCCCCGGAGGCGGTCAGGTGCGGCGCCTCCGCAGGACCAGCGATGCGCTGAGGGGGTGGGAGAGGGGGAAGAGCTGGTGGCTGAGCAGGGTGACGCGGTCGGGGGCGCGCGCTCCCGTGGCCGCGCCCCGCATCATCTCGGTATAGATCTCCACCAGCCGGGCCCGGTGCTGCACCAGGATCTCCCGCAGGGCGGGCGCGGCCTCGTCGGGCAGGGCCAGCACCCAGCCGCTGTGGCGCGGGTCCCGGCTGGGGAACAGCAGGGCGCTCCTCTGCAGGCCCAGGGCGCTGAAGTGGACGGAGAAGGTGGCGAGGCCCTTCTGGTACCCCTCGACGTTCATCACATCCACCGGAGGCTTCGGCGGCCCGCCCGGCCGCGGCGCCAGCAGCCCGGCGCCCAGCAGCACCCGCACCAGCTCCTGCGCCTCGCGCCAGGTGATCTGTCCGTGCAGCGCAACAGAGATCCAGGCGGGGTTGGTGCGGAAGGCGCGCAGATCGGACAAGGCCAGGATGGCCATGGGGGCCCAGGTGGCGCTGGCGCGGAACTGCTCGCCCTCCAGCGTCCGATAGCCCCGCTCGGCGGCGAACAAGAGCAGCGAGTGCTGTAGCCGCCACTGCTCCTCGCGATCGGTGGCGCGCGTCAGCAGGATCACGCCCTCCAGGAAGCGCGCCTCGTCCGCGTCCAGGTCGAAGGCGCGGGCCAGGGCCGCGACCTGCCCCACCTGCGGCGGCGCCACCCCCGTACACAGGGCGTGCATGTGGGATCGCGACAGCCCCGCCCGCCGCGCCAGCCAGGCCAGGCTGAGCGGTCGCCTGCGCGTCCGCTGCCACGTGACCCAGGCGCGAGCGTAGGAGGCGAGGGTCAGGTGGTGGTAGAGGCACGGCCGTCCCGGAGCGGGCGGTGGCGTCAGGTCCCCTGCTCCTTCCTGGATATACTCTCGATCAGGGGCCGGGGTCAAGGTCTCGGGCGCTGTTGCAGGGACCGGACGGATCGCCTCGTCGGGGGGCGACAGGATCTGGCTGATGGTCAGGTGGTGCGCCAGGACGGCGTAGAGGCGCCCCACCGGGCCGCGCTCATAAGCGCGCGCGAGGGCCAGCAGCTTCGCCTCCAGCGCGCGGTGGGCCGCCTCGATCTGGCGCGTGGCCCCGTCGTCGGCGGAGCAGAGGATGAGCAGATAGTCGCGCTCCTCGGCCGGCAGCCCCAGCAGGTGATCGCGGGCCAGGTCCTCGATCCCCTGCCAGGCCACGGTCTCGGGGTCGTCGGGCATGCGCGGCGCGGACACGCGCAGCAGCCGGGGGGACAGCCGCTCCCCGCCCACCGCGCCCTGCTCGACCAGCGCCACTGCGGCGGCGACGCGGTCGGGGAAGGGCGGCAGGACCAGCAGCCGGCCCAGCGCCCGGGCGTCCGCGTCGGCGCCCAGGCCATCGAGCAGGTTCAGCACCGGCACCAGCGCGCGCTCGGAGGCCTCGGGCGTCGTCTCCTGCGCCTGGAGGGCGGCGATCTCGGAGGCGGGCACGTCGGTGTGCCGGGCTTGAAGCTCCCACATCGAGAGCCGGGCCTCCGCCAGCTCCTCTGGTGCGGCGTTCTGCACCGCCACCACGCGCCGCAGGTACTCCCGCTCCTCCTCGGAGAGCGCCAGGACCCGCGCCAGCGCGGCGACCTGCTCGGGCCTCACCTTGCGATCGCCGCCGATCAGGTTCCAGACGAAGGATCGTGAGCAGGCGAGCGCCTGCGCCAGCCGCTGTACGGCGTCATCGCGCGTCCCCTCCGGCTGAGCCGCCATCCAGGCCGCGAGGGCCGTGGGGGGGCTGGTGTGCTGAAAGAGGTCGAAGGGCAGGGGCATCTGGCGGCAGGCTACAGCACCGGGCGGGCCCGGTACAAGAGGGGGTGGACCCGGCGCGTCCGCCGCCTGCAACAGGGGCGCCCTGTTCGGCGCGCGCCTGCGTGTGCTCGCGGCCTGTGGGCGTCGCGGAGTATCCAGAGGGGGAACGCTGAACATCCGATCCGATTCACCGCTGGAGGCACCATGGACGAACGACGACTCTACGACGCCGAGGCCCTGCGCAACCTCTGGGATGGCGTCGATCGGCTCGACCGCGAGGCGCGCCTGCTGCAGGAGGCGACCGGTCGGGTGACGCACATGGTCCGCCTCTTCGTCACCGGCGTCGTCGAGGATCAGGCCCAGGATCCTCGGCATCTCCTGCTCGAGCTCGGCGCCGCGCTGGAGCGCTGCGACGGCGTCGAGCTGTCCCGCGCTGGGATCACGGACGCGCTCGACGCCCTGGGCTTCACCTTTGCGCCCAACCCGGACCCGCAGGCGGAGATCCACCGGAGCACGATGTCCTCCCTCCGGGCGAGGATCGCGGTGCGGGTCCGGGGTCTGGGCGCTCTGGGGGAGAGGGGGTGAGGGGGAGACCCATGCGTCAGTGGACCCGCATCCCTCGGCTGGGCGCTCGTCGCGCATCTCTCCGAGGCGTTGGGTTCGAGGTCGTCGTGCTCCTTCCTCGAGGATCTGCTGCTGGCTGTCCGGCTGCCCGTCTTCGCGCGCCGGGCCAGGCGCGCCCTCACCACCCATCCGAAGTTCTTCTACTTCGATGTGGGCGTCTACCGCGCGCTTCGCCCCCGAGGTCCGCTCGATTCAGCCTCGGAGATCGACGGCGCGGCCTTCGACACGCTCCTGCTCCAGGAGGTGCGCGCCCACAACGACGCCGGCGCGTTGGGCTACGAGCTCTCCTTCTGGCGCACGCGGCAGGGGGAGGAGGTTGACCTGGTGCTCTATGGCGAGCGCGGCCTGATCGCGTTCGAGGTGAAGCGCGCGCAGCAGGTGCGCGCCGAGGACATGCAGGGGCTTCGCGTCTTCGCGGATGAGTATCCACCCGCGAGCTTGTATTTGCTCTATGGAGGGGACCGCGCCTACCTGGACGGTGGCGTCCAGGTTCTGCACTTTGGTCAGGCCATCGAGCGCCTGCCCGAGATCCTCGCGGGGGGAGCGCTCTGCGTCGGTCGCTGAGCCTGATCCCCGTTCTTTCAGCGGCCTACGGGTGGATGGGCCCTGGTCTCACAGGTCGGTCAGGACAAACAGAGCCCCGCTGTATTCCTCGTAGCCCCTGGCGTGGACGAGGGGGTCCGGGGTCCCGTCCCCGTCCAGATCCC
This sequence comes from uncultured Enterobacterales bacterium, assembly GCA_964556105.1. Classification (GTDB taxonomy): domain Bacteria; phylum Myxococcota_A; class UBA796; order UBA796; family CAZKWG01; genus CAZKWG01. Next base: position 4,568 of record CAZKWG010000114.1, read on the forward strand.
CGCCGCGCATCACGCCCCAGCCCACCAGATCCTTCTCCGATCCAACCAGCTTCTGCTGGTCCTTGCCCAGGTTGACGACCCCTGAGATGGGGCCTCTCGCGATCCAGGCGGCGCCCGCCAGATACCCGCCCTCGCCGTCCGCCCCGAGCCCCACGAGGAAGTCAACGTACCCGTCCATGTCCACATCGCCCGCGCCGCTGACGGAGTTGCCCATCCGCGAGGCCTCCGGGTCGTCCGCCCGGAGATAGGCGTCCGCCGCGTCCAGCAGGAGCGAGCCCGTGTCTGGACCACAGTACAGATACGCACCCCCGGGCTCCTCGTCCTCGTCGAGGACCCCGATGAGCAGATCGTCGAGGCCATCTCCGTCCGCGTCTCCTGTCCAGGACACCGACCACCCGACCTGCCGGCCTCCGTTCTTGTCTCGAACGACCAGATCCGCATCCTCGTCAACCCAGGCGCCCTCCACACCCCCACGGAACAGCCACGCGCCGCCGCCCAAGGGCATGTACGAGAAGTCGTACTCACCCCCGAGGAGGAGGTCATCCAGCCCGTCACCGTCAGTGTCGCCGACGCTCGTCACCGCCCAGCCCAGATCCTGGCCATGGGTAGCGTCGATGGTCGCGGTCGCGTCCTCCAGCGACAGGGTCCCCGACAGGGCCCCTTGAAACAGATAGATCCGGCCTCCATCACGGTTGTCCCGTGGCTGCGCCACGACCAGCTCCCCCCATCTGTCACCATCCATGTCCTGCATGGAGGCGAGCTGGACATGTGCGGAGAACTCTCGTCCGTCATCAGTGATCTCGGCGGTCGCATCCTCTGTGCTCCAGACCCCTTGGATGGGATCGGTGAAGAGGTAGACGCTGTTGTCTGGATAGTCGATGCTCTCTGCGGCGACCAGCGTCGGGCCTTCTCCTCCGCTCAGGTTCTCCGCGACCGTCACGCTGTAGCCAAAGGAGAAGGTGTTGGCCCCCTCGATGGTGCCGCAGGCGTCCGCGATGGTGGGCGCATCCTCGAGGAGCCCGTTGCAGAAGACGTACACCGTCCCCGCTTGCGCGACCCCGGCCGTGCTGGATCCGACGACGAGATCGATCTGGCCATCGAGATCCAGATCCTGGCGTCCGTCGGCAGAGATCCCGAAGCCGCCCTCGCCCACCAGCGCTGGTCCCTTGTCGGAGATCGCAACGCCAGCGTGCTCTTCTTCTGGGGCGTCCTCGCCCGTGCATGCGGGCAGGCCCGAGGCGGCTATCAGGAACGTGAGTCTGGCCACGGATCTCACTCGTTTGACGCTCGTCGATTCGAACAGGTCTCGTGCCCCCAGTGAAGCGCGCCTGGTGGCCATCCAGCGCCTGGGCTGTTGGCAGGCGTGAACGTCCACTGCCCACTCACGCCATAGAAGCTGTATAGCGTCAGTGAGTCCGTTGTCCCTTCCTTCCTGGCGATCCGTGATCATGTCTATCTGGAGCATTCCATACCTCAGGCGGGAATACAATGCGGAATGCACATATTTATCGATGCTCCGGGTAGGAGTGACCTCACCACGGAGCCCGCCGCGATCCTCGGCCGCCCTCTTCGGCGGTGTGCCTGCTCGCCGCCGCCCCACCCCGCTCCGCCCAGGTTATCCCCTCCACCACGAGGTCCCCGCATGCGCGTCGTCTCCCACACCTGCTCGAACACCGAGATCATCTGCGCGCTCGGCTGCGCGGACCTGCTGGTCGGGGTCGATGATCACTCCGACTTCCCCGCGGACGTCGTCGCCGGGCTCCCGCGCATCGGCAAGGATCTGGACGTGGACCCGGCGCGGGTCCTGGCGCTGCGCCCCGATCTGGTGATCACCTCGCTGACGGTGCCCGGGCACGAGCGGGTGGTGGCGAAGCTGGCCGAGCACAAGATCCCGATGCTGGTGCTGGCGCCGAGCTCGGTGGCGGACGTGGCGAAGGACGTGCGGCTGGTGGGGCGGGTGCTGGGCGTGCCGGAGCGCGGCGAGGCGCTGGCGAGCGCGATGGAGCGGGCCCTGGCCCCCGCGCCGCTGCCCGAGGACGCCCCGAGCGTGCTGGTGGAGTGGTGGCCGAAGCCGGTGATCGCCGCCTGCAAACAGAGCTGGGTGGACGATCTGCTGCGCGCGGCCGGCGCCAGGAACGCGCTCTCCGGCCGCGAGGCCCAGAGCGCGCCGCTGACCGATGAGGAGGTGGTGGCCCTGAACCCCGACGCCGTCGTCATCTCCTGGTGCGGCGTGCCGCTCAGCCACTACCGCCCCGACGTCGTCACCCGCCGCCCCGCCTGGCAGGGCGTCAACGCCGTGCGCGACGGCCACGTCTTCCCCGTCCACGAGTCCTTCCTCGGCCGCCCCGGCCCACGTCTACTGGACGGCCTCGCGGCGCTGCAGGCCGTGGTAGAGACCGTGCGCGCCTCCCGCAGCTGATCACGGAGCCCCCATGCGCATCGCCAGCCTCCTCCCCAGCGCCACCGAGCTCGTCGCCGAGCTGGGTCTGGCCAACAAGCTGGTCGCCGTCAGCCACGAGTGCGACTTCCCGCCCGAGGTGAGGGGCCTGCCCCAGGCCACCGCCAGCATCCTGGGGCACGGGCTCGACCAGGCGGCCATCGACGCCGCCGTCTCCAAGGCCGTGCGCGAGGGGATGCCGCTGTACACGGTGGACGGCGCGCTGCTCAGCCGCTTGAAGCCCGATCTCATCGTCACGCAGGGCATCTGCGACGTCTGCGCCGTGACGCCGAAGACCATCCGTCACGCGCTCACGTTCGTAGACGACGCCGTGCTGAGCGGCGTGGCGGTGCTCTCGCTGGACGCGACCAGCATCGATGGCGTCTTCGCCGATCTGCTCGCGCTGGGCGAGGCGGCGGGCGAGCGGGCCGCGGCCGAGGCGCGCGTGGCCGAGGCGCGGGGACGCTGGGCGGCGCTCGCCGGGAAGGGGCCGCGGAAGCTCCACACCCTGGGCCTGCTGGAGTGGACCGAGCCCCCCTTCTATGGCGGCCACTGGGTGCCCGAGCAGATCGTGCAGGCCGGGGGGCGCGACGTCTTCGGCACGGTGGGCCAGCCCTCCGGTCGGCTGACGCCCGAGCAGGTCGTCACGTTGGACCCGGACGTGCTGCTGGTCGGCTGCTGCGGGCAGGATCTACAGACCAATGGTGAGAACGCGCGGCGCCTGCGTCAGCACCCTGTGTTGGGTGCAGCGCGGGCGGTTCGCGAGGGGCGGCTCTGGGCGGCGGACGCCAACGCGTTCTACAGCCGACCCTCTCTGCGGCTGGTGCGCGGGGCGGAGATCATGGCGCAGATCCTCGATGACGGCGCGGACATGCCGGGCGAGGCCGTGCGGGTGGGCTGATCGCCGCCCGGTCGCCTCAGCCCTCGTGCGCGCGGCAGCGGGCGGCGTAGTCGTCCGGGCAGGCCAGGGTGAGCAGCCAGTCCTGCACGAGCTGGTCGATGGCCGCCGTGTGCGCGTCGCCGGCCTTCGTGTGGATGGTCTCGATCATCGCCCGCATCGTGGCGGGCTGGTTCATGTTGGCCTGGTAGAACTCGGCGATGGCCTCGTCCAGCAGCTCCTGGCCGATCTCGTCGGCCACGTCCTCGTAGAAGCAGGCGCCCTTCATGTAGGTGGCCAGAGACCAGAGGTTGTCGTTCTCGAAGTCGATCTCGTTGCAGGTGTCGGGCATGACGATGGCGTTGACCTGTCGCCCCTCGCAGATCGGCGTCAGGAAGTCGTCCACGTAGGCGGGCCAGAGGTCGGGCCCGCCGGCCTTCTCCAGCCCGCGCGCCGCCATGTAGGTGACCGTGCCCTCGGACAGCACGAAGTCCTCCCAACAGGCCAGCCGCACGGCGTCGCCGAACCAGCCGTGGGCGGCCTCGTGCACCTGGGTCTCCTCGTTCCAGAAGTCGTCCCTGGCGACGTGGAAGTAGGGGTG
>CAZKWG010000114.1:8492-14270 GCA_964556105.1 uncultured Enterobacterales bacterium
CCCGCCCGTCGAGTCGCGGCCCCAGTCCACCTCCACCGTCCCCACGTCTGGGCCGAAGGCGTAGGGGCCGTAGGTGGTCTCGAAGAACTCGAAGGCAGAGACCAGGTGCGCCGTGCCGAATTCGGCGTCCTCCAGCCCGCCCGGCTCATCGAGGTACCAGGCGCGCAGGTGGGTCCCCGCGGAGGTCGTGCCCAGCTCCAGCTCAGCGTAGTCGCCGACGGCGACGGCGGGCATGTAGGGCGGGGCGTCGGAGACGATGGCGCTCGGGAAGACCGCGGTCAGCGTCGGGTCTGTGCCCGTCACGTCCAGGGTGAAGGTCAGGCCGTCGGCGGTCGCCGGGTCGCAGGGGAAGAGGTTGGCGCAAGAATAGGGCCAGATGAAGCTGACGCCCAGATCGGGCATCCAGCCGTCGAAGGTGGCCTCGCTGCGCGCCTCGAAGGTCCAGTCCAACACGAGCTGGACCAGCTCGCCCGTCGCGCTGACGGGGATCTTCGCCTGGCCCCCGCTGAGCAGGGCCTCGACCTCGGCCCCGTCCACCGTCACGCGGGAGAGGGAGAGCCCGCTCACGTCCAGCGTGACGGAGGAGGCCCCGGTCGCCGGCTGCACCCGGATGGTCGCCTCGCCGCGCAGCGCCTCGAGGTCCAGCACGAGATCCGTCGAGAGGATGTCCTGCGTCGTGGTCGCGCTCTCTGCGGTGTCCGGGTCGAGGACGACCTTGCCGGGATCGCAGGCGGCGAGGGTCGAGAGGGCGAGGAGGGACCGTGTGAAGCGCATGCGCTCCGTTAGCCCGGCGATTCGCCGCAGACCACGACCCCTACTCCTCGACCTCCGACCACAGCTCGCCCAGCGCGAGCGGCACGGCGTCGAAGGGCTCGGCCCGCACCTCGCCGTCGCCGTGGAAGAGGTCCAGCACCACCCAGCGCCCACCTTCCAGGCGCCGGATATCGAGGGTGCGCAGGGTAGGGTTGATCAGCCAGCACCAGCCCACGCCCTCCCGGGCGTAGATGCGCGCCTTCTCGCCGCGGTCATGGGCCTCGGTGCGCGGAGAGAGGATCTCGCAGACCCAGTCGGGGGCCAGGGTCAGCGCTGCGCCCTTGGGCCAGCGGGGCAACCGCTCGCGACGCCAGCCGGCGATGTCGGGGACGAGGGCGTCGTCGCCGAGGTGCAGCTCGGGCTCGGTGAGGAAGACCCAGCCGCCGGGGCCGCCGCGGCCCTTTTGGAAGGGGCCCACCACCTCGTCCAGCAGGCTGGCGTGCGCGAAGCTGAGTCGGGGTGCCGGCCGCGGGCTCAGCACCAGCTCGCCCGCGAGGATCTCGCCGTTCGTGCCGTCGGGCACGCGCAGCAGGTCGTCGAAGGTGGCGAGACGTCGCGCAGAGAATTCCATTCCTGCTTTTATATCCCCCGCCGCCCCGCCCCGTCCAGGCGTCGCCACAACAGCAGCAGCCCCAGCAGCCCGAGGCCCCAGCCCGTCCCGCCGCGAGGCCCCGCCGCGCAGCCACAGCCGGCGCTGGCGGTCTGGGCGTCGCCCGCGGACGCGAGGCCCGCCTGCGCGTCCGCCTCGCCGACATCGACGTCCTCGTCCCGGTCCTCCCACAGGGCGCCGGCCTCCTCGACCTGGCTGGCCCAGGCCACGGCCCGCGCGTCCTCCTCGGCGATCGCCACGTCCTCGCCCTCGGCCTCCAGCGCGTCCGCGGAGAGCGTGTCCTTTAGCGAGAGCGAGAGCAGCAGCGCCTCGCCGTCCACGTCGAAGGCCTCGTCCACGACGAGCGGGCCGGGCGCGAGCGCGACGGTGAAGGTGGTGCCGCCGTCCGTGCGGCCGGCCAGGGTGAGCGGCGTGGCGTCGGTCGCGAAGGAGAGCGCGAGCCCGCACCAGCGCCCGCCGGGCAGGGCGAAGGCGTCGTCCGAGCCGGGGAGGGCGTCCAGGATCGCGCCGACCTCCACCCAGGTCTCGCTGCCGGCGCAGTCGTCCAAGGAGACGCCGTCGATGGCGGCCTCGGCGGCGTCCAGGGCGATGGCGTCCGGCAGGTCGGTGACGACCACGTCCAGGCTGCCGGTCCCGCCGGGGTTGCCGACCGCGGTGCCCTCGGCGGGCTGGTCTACGCAGGCCAGGAGCGCCAACAGAGCCATCATCGGGGGCCTCGCGCTTGGGAGAGCGGGAACAACTGGAGGTTGATCTGGTAGACCTGCTCGGCGTGCGGCGCGTGGCGGTCGCAGAGGTCCAGCAGCCGCTCCTGCATGCGGTCCAGCTCGATCTTCAGCAGCGGCACCAGCGCGGCGGGGATGGCGACGGTCACGCCGAGCAGGTGGCGCTGCTCGGGCGGGACGGCCTCGATGGACTCGGCGGCGCGGGCCAGCATGTCCCGGTGGTAGTTGTGCGCGGCCAGCCCGGCGACCTCGTGCGGGGTGGCGACGGAGAGCTGGCTGGGCACGACGCGGCCCTCCTCCTCGACCAGCAGGCCCAGCTCCAGCAGGGTCTCCAGGGCGGCGCGGGCCTCGGTGACGGTGATGCGCGGCAGCAGCTCGGCGGCGATCCAGCTCGGGTCGGGGCGGAAGTCGTCGCGCAAGGCCAGCTCTCGGATGGCGGAGATGTGGCCGCGCGACAGGTAGCGCATGGCGGCGTCGGCGAGGCGCTGGGCCTCCCGGAAGCGGCGGGAGGCGGAGAGGGCCTCCCAGGCGGCGTTGCGCTCGGCGTCGGTCTCGGCCTGCTCCAGGCGCACCAGGGCCAGGAAGAGGTCGCGCTCCTCGCGGTCCAGCCCCAGCGCGCGCAGCACGCCGTCCTGGTTCGCGGGCGTGAGATCCCGCTTTCCGTCCATGATCTCCTTCATCAGCGAGGGCGAGCGGATCTCCGCCCGCCGGGCGAAGAGGCGGTGGGAGAAGCGGCTGTCGGCGCGCTTCTTCGCCTCGAACCAGTCTCGGAGGAAGCTCCGGTAGCTCAGGTAGGCGTGGATGTCGGGGAGGGGGCCGCTCTTCACGGGGTGGACGGGCCTCGGGTGAGGTGACGTGCTCGCTTTGAGTACACCCTACGAGGGGAAAAGTCACGAGATTTATCCAAGAGGCAGGTCGCTATCCTGTACTCGGGCTGAGTACGGAACCTGCCCGAGAGGGCCTGCCTATGGGAGCTGTTTTGAGTACAGTTGCAGGCATGAACACCGGCTCATCCACCCCCACGGCTCCCCGAACGGCGCTCCTCAGACCGGGTGTCCTCGGCCTGGCGGCGACGCTGCTCCTGCCCGCCCCGGCGCGCGGCGCGGACGTGGTCGCCGAGACGCTCCAGCTGGACGGCGCGCGTCTGCTCCTGTCTGTGCCGCTGGACTGGGCGGTGCAGCCCGGCGGAGCGGTGGCGGTCTATGTGGAGGAGCTTCGCCCCGATCCCCGCGGCGGCACCCTCACCGGCCTGCGCTACGCCGGGGACGCGCGCCTGCTCTGGGTGGGCGAGGGCGTCCTCGAGCTGGCCCTGGTCGAGGGCGCCGCGCCGCCCGCCGCGGGGCGGGTGGTGCTGGGGGAGCCGCGCGGCCTGCCGCCGACGCCGCCCTGGGCGCCGCCCCCTGCACCCGCGCCACCGCCGGTGATCGAGGCGGATCCTCTCCCGAGGGCCGAGGCGCTCGCCGATGCTCACCGGACGCGCGAGCGGCGGGAGGTTGCCCTCCCCGGCCTGAGCTTCGATCTGGAGGGCGCGCCGCTGGGCACCGTCCACGCCGCGCGGGAGGGCGGTGAGCAGGCGGTGATCGCCTGGGGTGGCTACGCGGCGGACGGCTACGGGACCGGGGCGGGCACGGCGGGGGCGGCCTGGCGGCTGCGGCCCGAGAGGGGTCCGGCGCTGATCGAGATCGGCCTGGAGAGCATGCGCGGCGAGCGCTGGGCCGAGGCCGAGGAGGCGACGGAAGAGATCGCCGCCGACGAACGGTACGCGCGGGAGGCGGTGGCGGGAGCCTGGCTGTGGACGCGGGTGGACACGGCGGGCCTCGGTCTGGCGGCGGTGATGGGCGCCGGGCTGGGCGTGGACGCCGAGGGGCCGGCGCTGGCGACGATCCTCGGCCTGCGGACCGGCGACCCCGATCTGGACCGCGTGGAGCTGCTCTGGGAGCACCGCGGGCGGCTGGGAGATCGCCTCACGCTGGACGGCCGCGTGGCGGTGAGCGATCCGCTGCGCCTGGGGCTGCGGGCGAGGATCGGCGATCTTCCTCGACATGACGCGGACGTGCGCCAGCTCCGAGCGGACGGGGTGCTGGTCGTCGCCTGGGATCCGCTCCCCAACCTGAGGTGGACGATGGCGGGCGGGCTCGGCGCCTATGACCTGCTCTGGGCGGACGCCGGCCCGGTCCTGGACGGCGCGCTGGAGGTCCGATGGTGAGCCTGATTCTCGGTGTATCGCTGGCGTCTGCGGCTGGTTTTCACACGGAGCTGCGCTGGACGAGCAGCTATGGGCCGGACGCCTATGGCGCCCTGCGGCTGGTCGCGGAGGCCGATCCCGGCCTGGAGCTGGGGACGCTGCTGGTCGGCGGCACGCGGTCTGGGCTGTACGGGCTCGGGGCGCGCAGCGTGCGGCTCGGCGAGGGCCTCGTGGCGCGGGGCGAGCTGCGCCTGGGCATGGTGGAGGAGGAGGGCGCGAAGGCGGGCCTTCTCCTGGGGCTTCGGGTGGAGGCGGGGCCGGTCGTCGCCGCGCTGGACGGCGGCTACACCGGCGGCCTGGGCTGGCAGGGCGCGGGCGGCGTGGACGCGCCCATCGCCGAGCGCTGGACCCTCTCGCCGCGGCTGCGCCTGGAGACCTGGGCGGGAGACCGCGATCTCGCCCTGCGCGCCGCCCTCGGGCTGCGCCACCAGGCGGCGAGCGGCCTGTGGGTGGCGGCCGAGGCCAGCGCGGGCGGTCGCGACGTCTTTCACCTTGGACCTGGATTTGCGCTCTCCGTCGGGGTGGCCCCATGATCCTGCTCGCCCTCCTGCCCTCGGTGTTCGCCTCGGGCCTGCTCTACGACGCAGACGCCGTCACGCCGCTGGACGCGCTCAGCGTGGACGTCCTCGTCACGGGGCGCGTCGCCGAGGTCAGCGCCACCTACACCTTCGCCGCGGCCGGCGGGGAGGCGGCCACCTTCGCCGCCTTGATCCCCGAGGACGCCGCCGTCACCGGCCTGCGCTACCGCGCCGGGGAGGGGGAGTGGGTCGAGGCCGTGGCCTCGGACGCCGCCGCGCAGGAGATCGGGCCCGGACCCTGGGGAGATCCCCGCGATCTGCTGGATGGCCAGGTCTTCGTCGTCACGCTGCCCGAGCGCGGCGAGGTGGGCCTGACGGTGGCGCTGGACTGGCAGCGGGTGCTGGCAGCGGAGGGCGGCGCGCTCGCGGTGGCGGTGCCGACGGGCGATGGCGGGCTCGACGAGGGAGATCCGGCGATCTCGGTGGACTTTCTGGTGCAGGACGAGGCGCTGGGCGCGGCGACCCTGAGCCCGGAGGGGAGCCTGGAGGCCAGCGCCGACGAGATCGCCGCGTCCTGGAGCGGCGCGCAGTCGGAGGTCGGGGCGGAGGCGGTGACCCTGGGCTGGGCGGTCGACGCGCCCGAGCTGGGGGTGCGCCTGTGGGCGTACAAGCCGGAGATCGACCCGTTCACCGGCGAGGAGGGCGGGGCGGGCTACGCGCTGGTCGTGCTGCAGCCGGGCCTGGACACAGGCGCGCGCGCCGACCAGATCTTCAGCTTCGTCCTGGACACGAGCGCGTCCATGGCCGGCGAGCCCCTGGAGGCCGCGGTGGCGGCGGGGGCGCGCTGGGTCGAGGATCTCGCCGACGAGG
>CAZKWG010000115.1:0-14172 GCA_964556105.1 uncultured Enterobacterales bacterium
GATGAAGCCTTCCTTCGACGCGATGATGGTGTGCGGGCCGGCGCGGATCAGCGCCTTGTGGCTGCCCGGCGCGGTGAACAGCGTGACGCCGTCCATCTTCACCACGGCGCCCGGCTCGTTGCAGGCCACGTCGATGCGGGCCAGCTGCTTCTCGACCAGCGACTTGTACCGCCGCGCCTGGTCGAACTTGTCCGCGTCGAGCGGCGCGGCGCCGTACTTCAGCGCGGCCTCCAGGTGCTCGTACGTCTCGACCGGCTGGTCCAGGTTCACGAGCGCGAGCGCCAGGTTGTAGTGCACCGCGGGGTGGTCCCACTGCTTGAGCGCCTCGCGGTACTTCTGCGTCGCCTTGAGGAAGAGAGACTCCTTGAGCGCCGCGTTGCCTTCACGGAAGAGCAGGAGCGCCGCGTGCTGCCGCTGGGCGAGGACGCGCCCGTGCCCGTGGACGTGCGCCTGGTCGCCGCCACCAACGCCGATCTCGGCGCGATGGTGCGCCGCGGGGCCTTCCGCGCCGACCTGCTCTCCCGCCTGGACGCCGTCACCCTGCGCCTGCCGCCGCTGCGCGAGCGGGTCGAGGATCTGGACCTGCTCGCGCGGAGCTGGCTCGGTGAGCGCGCCGCGCCCTGGTGCACGGACGAGGCCCGCCAGATCCTCCTCGCCCACCGCTGGCCGGGCAATATCCGCGAGCTGGGCAACCTGCTGCGCTACGCCGCCGCCGTCTGTCCGCCGGGCCAGCCCATCGGGCCCGAGCACCTGGGCCCCCTCTCGCCCCGAAACCAGCGGCGCGTGCCCACGCTGGTCGTCTCCACCCAGGGTTCTATCGACGGGTGGGGCCTCGAGCGCCGCGCGCGCCAGGCGCTCACCGTGTCCACGCTCACCGTGCCCCCGCTGCGCGACCGGGGCGCCGCCTCGCTCCGCGCCGCCGTCCTGGCCGGGCTGGGCGGTCGCCCCATCGAGCCCGCCGCCCTCGATCTGCTCGCCCGCCTGCCCTGGTGGGGCAATCACCCCGAGCTGGAGGCGCTCTTCACCGCCCTTCGTGCGCTGCCCCCTGGCCCGGTGGATCGGGGCGCGCTGGTCGGCCTGCTCCCGCATCTGCTCGATCTGGCGGCGGAGGCGCCCATGCTGGTGGTCCTGCTGCCCAGCCTGGACGAGGACGGGCGTCTGAGTGGGCTGATCCGAGAGGTGAACGCCGGCGCGGCGCTGATCGGCCGCCTGCGCCACCTGCGCGATCTCGACCGCCCGGATCCACGCATGCAGGCCGCCCTGGCCGCGGCGCGCGACCTGGCGGGGGAGGCGCCGATCACGGCGGTGGACCTGAGCCTGGTGCCGCAGCTCAGCCGCGCCCACGTCCTGGTGACCCGCGGCGAGGAGGGGCTCTGGGTCCACGCGCTCCCCGGCGCCGGGCTGCGCGTCCTGGCGGGCGGTCTCAGCGAGGCGAGCCTGCGCCTCAGCGCGCCCGGCCTCCCCGTCCCCGTCGGGGTCGCGGGCGAGATCTCCATTCTGGGTTGGGATGACCAGCCCGTGATGCGACTCTACGTCTTCCTGGGCGAGGTCGCCATGGCCGAGCACGGCGCCACCGCCGCCGCCCGCGCCGCCGCCGGCCGACACGCCCAGGACGCGACGCAGGACGGCCGCGCCCGCCCGTCGCCCGAGCCGCCTGAGCCCAGCGAGCCGCGCGAGGGCCCGATCACCCGCGTCTGGACGCTCACCGAGCCCGAGCAGGAGGCGCTCACCGCGCTGCTGCTGGCCTACGAGGGCGGGCAGCTCAAGACCCATGTACAAGCAGGGGTGGAGGCGTGGCGCGCGCGCCCCGACCTCCGGCGGCTGTCCCGCTTCCTGGAGGAGGCCCCTCGCCTCGCCCAGTACCTGTCGCGCCTGGTCGAGCACGAGACGAACGCGCCCCTGCGCCGCGCGCTCGCTGACGCTCTCCTGCGGCTGCCCGACGCCGACACGCGCCTTGGATTGTTGCCCAGTGGCCTGCGCGCCGCGGTCCTGGCGGCGGGGACGGCGTCTTAGGTTGGGTCAGATCGGCTGGTACTGAACGTTCCAGAGCAGCACCGGCGTGCCGTTGGGCACGGGGCAGCCCGGCGGCGCGCGCCGCAGCAGCGCCGCCTGATTCACCCCCAGCCCCGTCGTGTTGGGCCACAAGGTCCACAGCTCTTGAAACTGCCCGGCCTGCCAGGCGCCGCCCTGGCCGGAGATCTGCGTGATATCGACGTAGCCCTGGCTCGCGCCCGGGACGCCGGCGTTGTCCGTCGCGACGATCTCCACCTCGCCTGGCCAGCACTGCGCGACCGGGCCGCCGCTCGGGCCCGGGATACGTTTGGGCGACGCGCCAGACAGCGCGGACGGCGGCGGTTGGTTGGGGTGACTCCAGGCGGTGACGACCGCGCCGGGGTGGAGCGGGCGCAGCGCGTCGAGGAAGGCGGCGACCGTACCCGGGGCCCCGCTCTGTACGCAACGCACCACCACGCCGTCCTCGGCGCTGAAGTTGGCCGGGATGTAGCTGGGGAACAGCACCCAGGTCTCGACGAGGCTCGCCCCGCTCCAGGCGACGTGGACCCGACCGTCGGGCGGCCGGGTGGTCCAGGTGGAGAGCGTGGTGCTCAGCTTGACGCAGTGCAGGGTGTAGATGCCCGGCCCCAGCAGAACAGGCGGCGGGGCCATGGACGGGGTCTCGAGGGTGGCGCCGTCGATGCGCTCGACCGTACGCCTGAGGGTGGCGCTCTGAGGGACTCTCGGGGGCATGGGATCTCCTGTCGGGTTGGGCCGCTCGGGAGCGAGCGGGTCACGCCTTCGTAGGGAATGCAGGAACCGTGCCAGGGGCCGGGAGATCGAGGCTGGAGAGGACCTCGGCGAGGCTGAGCACCTCCTGACGCACCTCGGGCGACGCGCGCACCTCTGCGGCGCGCCGCAGGACCAGACCGCGGGCCTGCTCGCGCAGCGCGGGGAGACGCCAGACCGCGAGCGCCGCTGCCTGAACCCCAAGACCAGGGATGGGGCAGCGCTCCGCCTCCTCCAGCAGCGCCCGACAGGCGGTCTCCTCGGGCTCGAAGGCCAGGATCAGCGCGCGACAGAGCATGGCCGGACCGACCATCCGCTCCTGCGCGAAGCCGCGCTCGGCCCGGGTCCCCAGGGCGCGGGTCAGGGCGGCGTCCCCTTGCCGAAAGGCCAGCGCGGCCTCGACCAGCGCCGTCACCGCGCCGCTGGCGGGCCGACCGACGGCGAAGGCGACCTCGACCAGCGCGAGATCGGGCGTCTCGGCCTGGTCTGCGGGCGCTGCGCGGAGCCGGGCGGCGCGGCCTATACGCTCGGCGAGCAGGGTCTGCGGCGCGTGGCGGCTCTGCTCGGCGCTCTGGCGGACCTCCTCGGCGCAGCTCAGGGCGGCGGCGTGCTCTCCCAGCTCGAGCAGCGCGATCGCGGCGCTCAAGCGGGAGCTTCGCCGGGCGCTCAGCGTGGTCTTCCCCTCGGCGGCGCGGGCGTGCAGGGCCGCGGCCTCGGCGTAAACCTCCTGTCGATAGCGGATGTTCCCCCACCACCCAGCCAGCGCCGCCTCGCGCGCCGGAGCGCCCGCGGCCCAGCGCGCGAGCCCCTCCAGCGTCGCCTCCTCGCGGCTCGGGGCGCAGCGGGCGGCGGCGTGGACCCGCATGGCGGCGCGCCAGATCTCCAGCTCCTCCTCCGGGAAGGGCGCGATCCCGTCCAGGATGGCCAGCGCGCCCTCCCCGTCTCCGTCCACGCTGCGGCGGGCGCCGCGCAGCAGGGCCTCGAGCCCGTCCAGCGCCGCCGCGCCCTCTCGACCCAACACGAAGAGCGCGGCGTCCAGATCGGCGGGGGTGGCCAGGGAGAGGGCGGCGCGCGCCCGCTGCAGAAGCAGGCGGGGATCGCCGCTCCTCACGAGGTCGAGGGTGGCGATGGCCTCGGCGGGGCGGCCCTCGAGGAGCGCGCGCTCGGCGACGATCGCGGCCTCCTCGGCCACCCGGCGCGGCTCCTCCTCCGCCTGCACGAGATGGCGAAGGCGCGCGCCCTCCGGGAGCAGGCGGGCGGCGCGACGGGCGGCCTCGGCGCGCGGGATGGGCAGCAGCCGCGCACGAAACCCCTGGGGCCAGGCCAGGACACGCGGGATCTCGCCGTCCATGAGCACGGCCCCGCGCGCCACCAGCCTCGCCAGGGCCGGCGCGAGGGGAGCGCCCGCGTCGGGGACCAGCGCCGCGAGGCGGTCCAGCCGCGCGTCCGGGCCCAGCAGCGCGATCCACGGAAGCCAGGCGGCGTCGGCGGGATCGAGCCCGTCCACGCGCGCCTCCCCGGACGGCCAGGCCCAGGTGGCGAGCGCGTCCAGGGACGGCCGCGGCAGCGAGAAGCGCCCCTCCTCCCAGCGCCCCAGCCCCTCGCGCGCCCAGGCCGCCAGCACCTCCACCACCCGCGCGCGGTCGCCGCCCGTCCGCCGCCACAGCGCCAGCGCCCCGTCGCTGGGCAGGCGCAGGACGCGCTCGTGGCCGGAGAACAGCGGCGCGAGCTGGGCCGGGCTCAGCGTCTCGACCGGGGGCAGCCAGCGCTCCACCGCCTCCTGCGCCCGCTCCCGCCCGTCCAGGCCCAGGCGGCGCAGCGCCTCGCCCGCGCGCTCGGGCCGATCCTCCGGATCCTCCTCGCACATCGCCCGAAGGGCCGCGCGCACCGTCTCGGGCAGATCCGCGGCGCCCTCCAGCGACTCCAGCAGCATGCGGCCGACGGCGAACAGATCGGCGCGCCCGTCCAGCTCCTCTCCGGCCGCCTGCTCGGGCGCCCGGTAGCGTGGGGTCCCGGCGCCGTCCGAGGGGTCTCCCGCCACGCCGCTCAGGCCAAAATCGACGATCACCGCCTGCCCTCGCGCGGTCACCAGCACGTTGGCCGGCTTGAGGTCGCGGTGGACCAGGCCGATCCGGTGCACGGCCGCCAGCGCGCCGAGCAGACTCTCGACGGTGGGGGCGAGCGCGCTCCAGCGGCGGGGGAGCAGGCCCGGAAAGGGCAGACCGTCGACGCGGGCCATCGCCAGCCAGAGGGCGTCCGGCTCTTCATCGGCGTCGAGCAGGCGGGCGACGCCGGGCAGGGAGAGGCCGCGGAGGCTGGCCACCTCTCGACGAAAGCGGGCGCGCGCCGTCTTATCGGGGCGCGTCACCCGCTTCAGCGCCGCCGCCTCGCCCGTGAGCGTGTCGGTGGCGGCCCAGACCTCACCCTGGCCGCCCTCCGCGAGCCGCCCCTCGAGGCGGAAGCGGTCGCGGGAGCGGTCCGTGGGCGGGCGCGGCGGAGAGGCCATCCATGGAGTGTAGCCCCTCCCGCCGATGGGTTCAGTACACGGTCAGGCTGTGCTTGCCGTTGGCCAGCAGCTTGGCGCCGCTGATCACGGCCAGCGCGGTCTCGCGGGCGTAGCCGTCCGTCACCTGGGGCGCGCGGGTGGCGAAGACCGTGTTGTTCATGCCCAGCGGCCAGGCGCTGACGTAGGTGGCGGTGCTGAGCAGGGCGGACGCGTTGCTGCGCAGGATGTGGTAGCAGCTCCGCGCGTCGCGCCAGAACATCCCAAACGCGAGGCCGTCCACGACGCCGTCGGCGGTGACGCCCTCGACGACGAAGTTGCCGGTCGGGGTGCAGCCCTCGATGGTGTACTCGGCCGTGACGATCTGCGTGTCGAACGTGGGGATGTCCTTGATGGTCGTCCAGCTCAGGGCGCCGGCGCTGTCGACACACTCGAAGGAGAGGGCGGACGTGCCCTTTCCGTCGTAGAAGAGCACGATCTGGAGCCGGTTGGCCTTGAGGCCGCTGGAGCGGTTGGAGCTGAGGTCGGCGGAGACGTAGACAGGGGCGGTAGCCATGGTGTTCTCTCTTGGGCCCGGCGCAGATGCGCTGGGCGGTCAGTCTGGGTTGGGTTGGTCGCTCTCTCAGGGAGCGAGCACAGCTATTGCAAGGGGCGTGCCAACCCGAGCCGAGCCCGGCGATATCCTGGACAAAGCGGACTTACCGCTGGATGTGCGACGACGGCGCGCGCAGGGGCCCCCGGAGCGGGGCCCAGACGGGCGCCGAGCGCGGCCGCAGCGCGCACGGGCTGTGCAGGCTGTGCAGGCTGTGCAGGCTGTGCAGGCTGTGCAGGCTGTGCAGCGCGCGCCGATCAGACGCGGGTCGCCTCGCCCTCGATCACGTCGTCCTCGTCCTCGTCCTCGTCCACATCACCCTTCGCCAGCTGATCGCGGAGGGTCTGCAGCTCCAGGACCAGATCGTGGGCGCGCTCGGCCAGGGGGTCGCGGAGCGCGGTCAGGCGCGCCTCGACGTCTCGGAGCCGCGCCTCCACCAGGTCGATCTGCGCGTCTGTGGCGTCATCGACGGCGAACAGGAGGTCGACCGCCAGGACGATTCGGACGCTCCTCGGGTCGCGCTCGGCGGCGTCCAGGTGCCCGGCCAGGATCCCGTCGCGAATCGTGGCGTCCTCGGCGCGGCCCCACAGCTCGAGCTCCAGCGCGTGCCGGAAGGGCGAGTCGTCCTCGAGCTGGGACAGGATCGCGAGCAGCCAGGGCACCCAGGCCGAGGTGTCCTCGTCCTCCGGCGAGAACATCAGCCCGTCGGCGAGCACCCGCAGAAAGCGATCCTCCTGCCCCGCCTGGCGCAGGCGGGCGAGCCCTCCCTCCGGGACGAGGCGCTCCCAGAGCTGACCGAGCAGGTCGAGGTCCAGATCGCCGCCGCCATGCCCGTGAATGCCCGCCCCGTCCGCCACCTCGAGCACGTCGTCGATCTCCTCGTCCGAGAGGAGCTCGTTCAGCCAACGTTGCCAGAGCGCCTCGGCCGCGATGAAGAGCAGATCCTCGTCGTGCGGGCTGTGCTTCTCGGGCAGCGCGGGCAGCCAGCGCTCGCGGGCGAGGGCCTGGGAGGATCGGAGGGCGCGGCCCTGCTCCTCATAAGCGGCCTGGTCGGTCTGAACGCCGCGCTCGGCGAGGGCGGCGAGGATCGCCTCGGTCGGCATCGCCTGAAGCTGGGAGGGGAGCCAGCAGCCGCGGACGTCCTCGCGCCCGTGGTGCTCCAGCATGTGCTCCGCGAGGTCACCGGCGGCGTGGACCGACATGCGCATCCGGCGGGCGAGCCCGACGACGCCCTCGCGCGCCGGGCGCCAGGCGTCCTCGGCGGAGATCGGCGGGCGGGCGGCCTCGCGACGACGCGCGTCCAGCTTCTTCTCGCGCTTCTTCGCCTTCTCGTGCTTCTTTGCGCCGCGCTGGGCGGTGTTCTTCTTGCTCTTCTTGCTCACGGGAGGCTCGCGGTGAGAGGTGGGGGGCGCCAGCACCACCCGCTAACCGATCCGCGGCGTAGATGGGGCGCGATTTTGGCGCTATGAGCCTGGGCGAGGACGAGGAGTCGATGAACCGAGCGGACCCGGACATGCGCTACCAGGCCTTCCTCGACCGCGCGCTGGCCGCCCAGGCCGTGCTCGAAGCCGAGCGGCCCGGCCTCCAGATAGAGACCTCCTACGCCGCGGATCGCGCGGAGGACCTGCGGAACGCCGCGCGCCTCTACTGTGGGGTGGTCTCGGAGATCGGCCCTCGGCGGGCGCCGGGCGGGCGCTTCCCAGACGTCGCGGCGATGGAGGAGGCCCTGCGCGACCTCGCCGCCCCCCGCTTCGAGGGGCCGAGCCTCTCCTTGCCCTGGCTGCTGGCGCGGGACGGGGACGGATCCCCAAGATATGCGTCAGACGCCGCGTTCGCGCTACAGCGGGTCGCCGGCCCCAACCCTACGGCGATCCGCCGGGTCGTCGCCGATGGGCGCCCTGGCCAGTCGCGCGCGGCGCTGGCCGAGCGGCTGGACCTGAAGGAAGAGCTCCTTGAACGCTCCCTCCTGGCGCAGCAGGCGCCCTTCGAGGGCGGCCTGGCGCGCGCCCTCGACGAGGGACGCCTCTTCGTCGTGGACCACAGCGACTACCCGACGGTCGCGCCCGAGGGCGAGGGCGCGTGGCTTCTGCCGGCCATCGGGCTCTTCCTCAGTCACCCCGAACGAGGGCTGCTCCCCGTCGGGATCCAGCTCGGCGACCGCGACCAGCCGTGCATACTCCCGCGCCGGGACGCCGCGGGACAGGCGCTCTGGCGCCGCGCGCGCCTCGCCTTCCAGACCGTGGACCTCATCGACCACCAGCTCCACCACCACCTCGCCTGGACCCACCTCATCCTGCGCGAGATCGACGGCGTGACGGCGCGCAGCCTGCCCGCGGAGCACACGCTGGCCTGGCTGCTGGCGCCCCACCTGGAGTCCGTGACGATCAACGTCCTGATCGGCGAGCAGATCCTGCTCGCGCGCGACGGGATGGTGCAGAATGTGCTCTCGCCGAGCTTGGAGGCCAGCGCCCGAATCTGGGAGGAGGCGCTCGCCGCCTGGTCTGTTCGCCAGCTCGACCCCGAGGCGGACGTGCGGGCGCGCGGCTGCGAGGACGGGGAGGTGCTGCCTTTCTACCCTTATCGAGACCAGGGGCTGCCCGTGTGGCGCGGCGTTCGCGCCTATGTGGCCGCCTGCCTGGCGCAGGGGAGCCCGCGCGGCGAGCCCTGGGCACAGGACGACGAGACCCAACATTGGGGAGCGGCGCTGCGCTCGGCGCTGGGGACGCGGCGAGCGGAGGGGTTGGAGACAACGACCCCGGAGGGGCTGACCGACCTCGTCGCCGGCCTCATCTTTCTCTCCAGCGCCCACCACTCGGCGCTCAGCTACGCGCAGGCCGACCACTCCATCCTCGTCTCCAACATGCCTGGCTCTCTGCATGATCACCCCCTCAAGACGCCGCGGGATCAGGACCTGCTGCCCGACCTCGACCGCTTCGCCGCGCATGTGGAGGCGATGTGGCTGCTCTCCTGCCGACGCTTCCGCCGCCTCACCTCGCTCCCCTTCGATCCGGCGCGCCCCGCCGACCTCCCCTGGCTCTCGACGCGCGCGGGGCTGAACGGGGAGCGACGGCGCTTCAACCAGGAGATGGCGCGGCTGGACGAGCGTCTGCGCGGCGCGCTGGAGGGGCAGCCGATGCCTTATGACTATCTGCTCCCGAGCAGGATCTCGGTCGCGGCGAACATCTGAGGGCGCGCGAGCAGGGTGGGGGCGGGGATGGGGGCAGGCGGGGATAGGTGCCTGGTTGATCTCATTTTTATTTTTAAATAAATCGACCTTTTTACTCATTTTTTATGGTTGCATTTTAATGTATATGAGCCTCTTATATGCGAGTGTTCGATGGAGGCCAGGGCTCCCTCGGGGCAGACCGGCGGGCGACTTCCGGGGAGGCCACCCGCGGAGATGACATCGAATTATTTAGTCTAAAGCATAATATTTTTACAAAACGAAATGAGATCAACCTGACACCTATCGACGGGCACCCATCAGACCGACACCCATCCGATGGCACAATCGGAGACGCCCCTCCGCGAACGCCCCCACCCCTCCTCGTCGGCGACCCCGTGATAGTCTCCGGCCTCTGCCCTGAACCGCTGAACCGCTGAACCGCTGAACCGCCGAGGCGCCCGCCCTGCACGCCGTCCTGCCGCCGCTGCTCGCCGCCGCGCTGGCCGTGATCGCCGCGGTCGCGCTGGGGCACGTGCCGCTGACGGGCTGGACGGTGCTGCTCGCCTGCGCGGGGCTGGGGAGCCTGCTGGGGGCGCTGGCGAGCGCGCTGGTCCGCCTGCTCCGCCGCCTTCGCCCACACGTCGGCGCCCTCGGGTTCAGCGCGCTGCTGGCGCTGGGCGGCGGCGTCTGGCTGGGGCTCGGTCCGGCCGGTCCCAGCGTGATCATCATCGTGGTGGACTGCATGCGGGCCGACCGCCTCGACACGGCGCGCAGCCCCCGCTTCATGGCGCTGGCGCGCACCGGCTGGCGCTTCCTCCAGGCCCGCGCCCAGGCGCCGTGGACGCGCTCCTCGGTGCCCTCGCTGCTCAGCGGGCGGATGCCGGCCGAGCACGGGATGTACCGCGTGCGCCCCGCCCCCGACCGCCTCCGCGACGGCGTCCGGCTGATCGCCGAGGACTTCCAGGACGCCGGCTGGAGCACCGCGGCCTTCGCCCAGCAGGGCCAGCTCGACCGGGCCTTCGGGCTGGGCGTCGGCTACGACCGCTACGGCACCAGAAACGGCTCCGTGCAGCAGATCGCGGCGAAGGTCCTGTCCTGGAACGCGCTCCACCGCACGCTCCCGCGCTACCTGTACGTCCATGTCCTCGACGCCCACGGCCCGCACTGGGCGAGCCCGGCCTTTCGTCCAAAGAACCCGCCGCCGACCTCGCTCGAGTACCGCGGCATGAAGGCCTGGCGCGAGACGATCGTGGGCATCCGCAACGGCTCGATCCGCCCGACCGCGTCGGACTTCGCCCACGTCGCCGCCCAGTACGACGGGGAGATCCGCGAGATCGATCATGTGCTGGGCCGGATGCTCGCCCGGATGGAGGCCGACGGCACGCTGGACCGGGCCTGGCTGGTGCTCACCTCCGACCACGGCGAGCTGCTCGGAGAGCACGGCGACGTCGAGCACATGCGCACCCCCTGGGAGGTGCTCCTTCATGTACCGCTCGTGATCCGGCCGCCGGGCGGCCTCGCGGAGGGCGCGGAGATCGAGGCGATGGTGCAGCACGTGGACCTCGTCCCGACGCTGCTGGCCGCCGCGGGCCTCCCCGCGCGAGATGGCCTCGCAGGCCGCGACCTCGGCCCGCTGCTGCGGGGCGAGACCCTGCCGGAGGTGCCCAGCTTCGCCGAGGAGTGGTCGCGCCCGCTGCGCCGCGCCGCCGTGCGCTGGCACAACTGGAAGTGGATCCGCGAGGGCGCGCAGGGCCGCCTCTACGACCTCGCCGCCGATCCGGGGGAGCGCACCGACCTCGCCGCCGAGCGCCCCGATCAGGTCGCGGTGATGGAGGGCCTGCTCGCCGAGTACTTCGCCGCCGCCGCCGAGGGTCGGCCGCTCTCCGCCGTGGACTGGGAGGCCGCCGCCCGCTCCGGCCGGACCTGGGCGCCGGGCGCCGAAGAGAGACCCGATGCCGCCGCCGCCGAGGAGGTCGACGAGGACGTCATGGAGCAGCTCCGAAACATGGGCTACCTCGACGAGTAGGCCGTCGCGCGAGGAGGTCGCCAACGGGTTATGAACCCTTCATGCCCCAGCCTCGCGCACTCCTCGTCGGTATCCTCACCCCTGGACGCGCTCCCGAGGCGCTGGACGCCTCGCTGGACGAGCTGGGGCGCCTCTGCGAGAGCCTGGGCTTCGCGGTGGCGGGGCGCCTGGTGCAGCGCCGCGAGGGGACCGACCAGGCGCAGCTCCTCGGCCGCGGAAAGCTGGCGGAGCTGGCGGACTGGACGGGCGGCAGCGGCGAGGTCCACCGCGGCCCGCCCCGGACGAGGCGGGACGGCGCCGCGGCGCGCCGCGCGGGCGAGGACGACGAGGACATCGAGGACGAAGAAACGGAGGACGGCGCCAGCCACCCGGGCTGGGACGAGGACGAGGAGGACGTCGAGGACGAGCCGACGCGCCGCGACCTGCCCCGCGGCGAGGCGCGCGCGACCGTGGTGGTGGTGGACCACGACCTCTCCCCCAGCCAGCTCCGCAACCTCAAGGCCGGCGCCGGCTGCGAGGTGCTCGACCGAAGCGGCGTGATCATCGAGATCTTCAGCCAGCGCGCCCGCAGCCGCGAGGCCCGCCTGCAGGTCGAGCTGGCGCGCCTGACCTACCTCGCCCCCCGCCTGCGCGAGCTGGGCGGCCCCTCCGAGCGCCAGCAGGGCGGCATCGGGGCCAAGGGCTCGGGCGAGACGGCGGTGGAGCTGGACCGCCGCAAAGTGCGCGACCGCATGGCGGAGATCCGCCGCGAGCTGACCGAGCTGGAGACCAACAGCGCCGTCCGTCGAGAGCGCCGCGTCAACGCCCGAAAGGTGGCGCTGGTCGGCTACACCAACGCCGGCAAGTCCTCGCTGATGCGCGCGCTGACCGGGGCCGAACCCTACGTGGCCGACCAGCTCTTCGCCACCCTGGACACGACGATCCGCCGCCTTCACCCGGACGCCGCGCCCTCCATCCTGGTCACGGACACCGTCGGGTTCATCAAGGATCTCCCGCACTCGCTGGTCGCCTCCTTCCGCTCCACCTTGGACGCGGCGCTGGAGGCGGGGCTGCTGCTGCACGTCGTAGACGCCGCCGACCCCACCTGGCGCGAGCAGGAGACCGTCACGGCCTCGGTGCTCGCCGAGATCGGCGCCGCCGACCTGCCCCGCGTGCTGCTCTTCAACAAGTGCGACCGGCTCACCCCGGACGCGCTCGCCGCCCTGCAGGCGGAGCGCCCCGACGCCTGGACCACCTCGGCCCGCTCACCGGAGGCCAGCGCCGCCCTGCACGCGCGCATCGTCGCCTGGTTCAGCGCGCGCGACCCGGAGATCGAGCTCTTCGTGCCCTGGACGCGGGGCAGCGTCACCGGCCAGATCCACGCCCAGACCCTCGTGATCTCCGAGTCCTTCGAGGACGAAGGCGTCCGCTACCGGGTGCGCGCCGCCCCCGAGGTGCTGGCGCGGCTGGGCGCGGCGCTGGCCTGATCGGGCCCCCTGGCCAACGCCGGCCAGCGGGTGGCCGCGCGGAGCGGGTTGATCGGACGCGCGGATCGGGAGACAACCAGGGTCTCACCCGAGCGCAGCCGCCATGTTCGACCCGACCTTCGCCCACCCCGACCACCTGCCCGGCGAGCCCACCTCGCGCACCGGGAGCGCCGCTCAGGTCGCCCTGACGCTGCTCGGCAAGCTGCTCCGGCTGGTGATCGTCGCGGCCCTCTGCCTCCCGCTCTGGCCCTTCTACCTGCTGCTGCGCCTCGTCTACCCGCGCCCGCCCGTCGTGCCCTCGCTCGCCCGCACGCTGCGCTGCGCCCGCCTGATCCTCACCGAGCGCACGGACCCGCCGCTCTCGCCGGCGCTGCGGCTGGCGCTGCTGCTCGAGCTGACGAGGCGCGTCCTGCGGAGCGGCTTCGCCGGCCTCGCCTGGCTCTGGGACGAGCTGCTCTTCGGGCGAGCCCTCCGCGCCACCCCCGTGACCGCGCCCCTCTTCGAGCTGAGCGCCGCGCGCAGCGGCAGCACCCAGCTCGCCCACTACCTGGAGGACGATCCTCACATCTGCGCCCCCAACGCCCTCATGGAGGGCCTCCCCTTCCTCTGGCTGTGGCGCCTGGCCCGCCCGTTGAGCCGCTTCGTGTCGGCCGAGCGGGTGCGTGGTCTCAGCCACGGGCTCATGCCGCCCGAGCACCACGAGCGCCACGAGATGGATCTCCTGCGCACGGACACCTTCGAGATCGTCTTCCTGTTCACCCACCAGCTCGGCGACATCCTGCTCTCGCTCGGGCCCCGCGTGCTCCGCGAGGAGATGCGCTTCGGCGTCGTCGATCCCGCCGTTCGCGCGCTGTGGGAGGACGACTTCCTGCGCTTCATCGACGGCGTCGGGCGCAGGACGCTGCTGTTCTCCGGCCAGGACCCGGAGGGGAGGCCGCGGCGGCTGCTCATCAAGGGCCACTTCCTCAACGTCGCCTCTCACCTGGAGCGCCGCTACCCCGACGCCTGCTTCCTGACCGTGCTCCGCGCGCCGGAGAAGCGTATTCAGAGCATCATCAACTTCCATCGCTGCCAGCCTACGATCTCCCCCTGCCCCGCCCCGGCCTGGCCCTGGCTGGTACAACTGGCGATGGAGGTCGAGCCCGAGTACTGCGACGTGGAGATGGCCTGGTTCCTGCGCGCCGACGGCCCGCGGCGCTGCATCGTGCCTTTCGACGCCTACGTGCGCGACCTGGAGGGCACGATGCACGCGGTCTACCGTCTCTGCATGAACGCCGAGCTGCCCCCCCACGTCCCGCGGGTCCACGCCCCCCGCGTGCGGACCAACTACAGCGTGGACCGCTCGCTGGCCCAGCTCGGCATCGACGAGGCCGCGCTGAAGCGCCGGCTGGAGGCCTATGGCCGCTGGTGCCGCAAGGAGACGGTGAGCTGACGCGGCGACGGATAAGGATCTCTCCCCGCTGCACTGGAGATTCGCCATGCTCGAGCCCCGCACGCTGCTCCTCCTCCTCCTCGCCCTCCCTGCCTGCACGTCGGAGGGCGACAAGGGCCTCTTTGGAGAAGGCGAGGGCGAAGGCGAAGGCGAGGGCGAAGGCGAGGGCGAGGGCGAGGGCGAGGGCGAAGGCGAAGGCGAGGGCG
>CAZKWG010000116.1:0-14127 GCA_964556105.1 uncultured Enterobacterales bacterium
CGCACGCCGCCTGGATCTCTGAGCACGCCCCCAGCGTCGCCTCCCGCTAGCGCAGATCGTAGAGAGGAACACCATGGCTGAGCACGAGTCCGCTGTACCCGCCGCGTCGGGTCACGAGCACGCGGGACACCACCACGAGCCGAGCTTCTTCCACAAGTATCTGTGGTCCACGGACCACAAGATGATCGCCATGCAGTACATGTTCACGGGCATGTTCATGGCGATGGTGGGTGGCTTCTTCTCCTACGTCTTCCGGATGCAGCTCGCCTTCCCGGGCCAGAGCGTGCCGCTCTTCGGGAACGTCTCGCCCCATGAGTACAACTCGCTCGTGACCAGCCACGGCACCATCATGGTGTTCTGGGTCGCGATGCCGGTGCTCATCGCCGCGCTGGGCAACTACCTGATCCCGCTGATGATCGGCGCGGACGACATGGTGTTCCCGCGGCTCAACCGGCTCTCCTACCAGATCTTCCTCATCAGCGCGCTGGTTCTGCTCGCCAGCTTCTTCGTCGAGGGCGGCGCCTTCGGCGGCGCCTGGACCTCGTACCCGCCGCTCTCGGCCAAGGGGGAGTACAACCTCACGCCGCTCGGCTCGACGATGTGGCTGGTGGCCGTGGCGCTGGAGTTCGTCGCCTTCCTCATGGGCGGTATCAACTTCATCGTCACCGCGATGAACGCGCGCGCGCCCGGGATGAGGTGGTACGACGTGCCCATCGTGGTCTGGATGATCGTCGTCGCCAGCATCCTCTTCATGGCTTCGGTCGGTCCGCTCATCGCCGGCGCGCTCATGCTGGGCTTCGACCAGCGGCTGGGCACGGCCTTCTTCGACCCGTCCCGCGGCGGCGACCCGGTCCTCTGGCAGCACCTCTTCTGGTTCTTCGGTCACCCTGAGGTCTACGTCGTGCTGCTGCCCGCCATGGGCGTGGTCGCCGAGATCATCACGACCTTCGCCCGCAAGAAGATCTTCGGGTACAAGACGGTGCTCTACACGGTCTTCGCCACGGGCATCCTCAGCTTCTTCGTGTGGGCCCACCACCAGTTCGTCGCCGGTATCGACCCGCGCATGGCGAACGTGTTCACGGTCACCACGGTGCTCATCTCCATCCCTATCGCGGAGATGTGCTTCCTCTACATCGCGACCCTCTACGGCGGCTCGATCCGCTTCACCACCCCGATGCTCTGGGCGCTGGCGTTCATCGCCGAGTTCCTCATCGGCGGCGTGACCGGCATCTACCTGGGCGCCAGCGGCGCGGACATCTTCTTCCACGACACGTACTTCGTGGTCGCCCACTTCCACTACACCTTCTTCCCCATCGCCATCATCGGGTTCTACGCCGGTATCACCTACTGGTTCCCCAAGATGTTCGGGAAGATGATGAGCGAGACGATGGGCAAGATTCACTTCTGGGGCACCATCATCCCCTTCAACTTCATCTTCATCCCGCTGTTCTTCACGGGCGCCGGCGGTGACCATCGCCGCATCTGGTCGTACACGAACTTCCCGGACAGCGCGGGCGGGCTGCTGCAGGACCTGCGCGTCCTCGCCACCGTGGCCCTGGTCGTGATGCTCGCCTTCCAGGTGATCTTCTTCATCAACCTCATCAAGAGCCTGATGAGCGGAGAGAAGGCGGGCGACAACCCCTGGAAGGCGAACTCGCTGGAGTGGGCCTGCCCCTCGCCCCCTCCGCACGGCAACTTCAGCCCGATGCCGACCGTGTATCGTGGCCCCTACGAGTACAGCGTCCCTGGTCGTGATCAGGACTACTGGCCGCAGAACCTCCCGAGCTGAGCTGAGGAACGCATGACCAAGCCCATCGCAACGACGCGCAGCGCGGCCGGGCTCCCCACCGGGAGGCTCGCGATCTGGTGGCTGCTCGCCTCGGAGATCGTCATCTTCGGCGGCATCCTGGCCTCGTACCTGATGCACCGCCTGGGGCATCCGGAGTGGGGCGGCCCGACCTACGCGGGCGCCACGGACTGGCGGATCGGCGCCTTCAACACCTTCGTGCTGCTCACGTCCAGCCTCAGCGCGGTGCTCGCGCACAAGGCCGCAGAGGACGGGGACGGCAAGAAGGCGGCGAAGCTGCTCTACTTCACCTGCCTGGGAGGCATGACCTTCCTGATCGTGAAGTCGTTCGAGTGGTACACCGAGATCTCTCACGGCTTCACGATCACGGCCAACGCCTTCTGGCAGTTCTACTACACGGCCGCGGGTGTTCACGCGAGCCACGTCATCGCCGGGATGATCGCCATGCTCTTCGTGGCGCGGGACGCCGCGAAGGGCAAGGAGCTGCAGCGCGTCGAGCTGGTCGGTATCTACTGGCACTTCGTGGACATCGTCTGGATCTTCCTCTTCCCCCTGCTCTACATCGCCAAGTAGGACGCGAGTGAATCATGTCTGAGCATGCAGCACACGGCCATGGTGAGAGCCACGAGGGCGGGCACGAGACTCATCACCACGATTACGTGAAGATCTGGAAGATCCTGCTGGTCCTGCTGGTGATCAGCGTGGTCGGCCCCTTCCTGGAGATCCCCGCCGTGACCTTGCTCACGGCCTTCGGGATCGCCTTCGTCAAGGCCTACCTGGTCATCAAGTACTTCATGCACCTGACGGTGCAGCCGAAGGTCATCACCTACATCATGGTGGTCTGCCTCGGCTTCATGA
The DNA here is from genome assembly GCA_964556105.1 of uncultured Enterobacterales bacterium. Taxonomy (GTDB): domain Bacteria; phylum Myxococcota_A; class UBA796; order UBA796; family CAZKWG01; genus CAZKWG01. The sequence continues at coordinate 2,666 of CAZKWG010000116.1, forward strand.
TGGTCTTCTTCGCCGGAGCGGGCCCGGACGTCATGGAGCACGAGGGCGCGAACTGGGAGAACGTGTCGGCCAAGAAGGTCACGGCGGACGCGTTGGCCGCCGAGGCTGCAGGTCACGGCGCGCACGGCGCTCACGGCGCCGCGCACTAGGAGGAGCATATGGCAGAGCGGGCGCTGAAGCTGGTCCACTCTCGTCCGGCCCCTCAGAAGCGGGAGCCGGTGCTCTCCAACGGCGTCTTCGGGATGCTGATCTTCGTGCTGACGGAGATCATGTTCTTCGCCGCGCTGATCAGCTCGCAGCTGGTGGTCAAGGCCCAGGCGACGGTCTGGCCGCCGCCCGGCCAGCCGCGGCTGCCCGTGGAGCAGACGGCCTTCAACTCGTCCTTCCTGCTGGCGAGCGGCATCGTGCTCTACCTCGCCGGTCGCGCCTTCAAGCGGGATCCGGCCAGCGCCAGGAAGCTGCTCTGGGCGGCGATGGGGCTCGGCGGCCTCTTCGTCGGGCTGCAGGGCGTGGAGTGGGCCGGGCTGATCGCGCAGGGCTTCACGCTGAGCTCCGGCTCCATCGGCGGGTTCTTCTACCTGATCATCGGCCTGCACGCCTTGCACGCGGTGGCCGCCATCCTCGGCGTGGCCTGGGTCGCGCAGCGCGTTCAGCGGGGCGTGGCCACGCTGGACCAGGTTCAGACGGCGCAGCTCTTCTGGGCCTTCGTCGTCGGCGTGTGGCCCTTCCTCTACTGGCAGGTGTACCTGTGACCCGAATCATCCGGTCGGGGTGGATTCTGGTCGTCATGCTGCTCGCGCTCGGGCTGCCCTCGTCGGCGCTCGCCTGTCCGGTCTGCATCGATCCCAGCGCGGCCTCGCGCAGCGCCTACCTCAACACGACCATCCTCCTGTCGCTGCTCCCGCTCGGCTTCATCTTCGGCGTTGGCATGCTTCTCCGCGCCCGACTTCGGGCTCTGGATGAGAACGACGGGTATTCTCTCGCTTCGCCCGCCCATCTTCGGCAGGAGACCCCATGAAGACCGCTCCCCTGAACGTCGCCGTGACCGGCGCCGCCGGCAACATCGGCTACGCCCTCCTCTTCCGCCTCGCCTCTGGCGACTGCTTCGGCAAGGATCAGCCGATCCGGCTCCAGCTCCTGGAGATCCCTCCCGGCATGAAGGCCCTCGAGGGCGTCGTGATGGAGCTTCAGGACTGCGCCTTCCCGCTGCTGACCGGCATCGACATCACCGACGACCCGAACAAGGCGTTCTCGGGCGTGAACCAGGCCTTCCTGGTCGGCAGCCGGCCGCGCACCAAGGACATGAGCCGCGCCGACCTCATGCGGGTCAACGGCCCTATCTTCACCGGCCAGGGCAAGGCGCTGAACGACAACGCCGCCTCGGACGTGCGGATCATCGTGGTCGGCAACCCCTGCAACACCAACTGCCTCATCGCCATGAACGCCGCCCGCGACATCCCGCAGGAGCGCTTCACCGCCATGACGCGGCTGGACGAGAACCGCGCCAAGAGCCAGATCGCCACCCGCCTCGGCGTCGGCGCCGGTGAGGTGCGTCGCATGGGGATCTGGGGCAACCACTCGGACACGATGTACCCGGACTTCATGAACGCCGAGGTCGGCGGCGCGTCGGTCGCCGACGCCTGCGGTCTGGAGTGGCTCAAGGGCGAGTTCCTCACCACGGTCGCGACCCGCGGCAAGGCCATCATCAACGCCCGCGGCGCGTCCAGCGCGGCGAGCGCGGCGAGCGCGGCCATCGACCACATGGCGACCTGGTTCAACGGCACGCCCGCCGGAGACTTCTCCAGCATGGGCGTGATCTCGCGCGGCGAGTACGGCACGCCCGCCGGCCTGATCTTCTCCTTCCCGGTGACCGTGGCCAACGGCCAGTGGAGCATCGTGGACGGGCTCGCCCACGGCGAGTTCGCCCAGGGCAAGATCCAGAACACGGCGAACGAGCTCCTCGAGGAGCGGGCCGCCATCCAGGACCTCCTGGTCTGAGCCGCGCGCCGCCGTCCGGTCGCGCAGGAGAGTCGCGATCGGCACGTCAGGCACGGGCTCGTCGCGCGCTTGTGTGGAGGGCGAGGGCAGGAGCGGGTTATCCTGCCTCCTCCCTGGAGTCTCTGGGTGTCGCCGCTCTGGCGCTCCCCACACGAGGTACGCATGCGCCTGACCTTCATCGCCCTCCCGCTCGCGCTCTCCGCCTGCTCTGAGCAGGGCTTCAAAGAGACCACCGGCGGGGACGCCACCTCTGGTCCCGCCATCGAGGTCACGCCGACCTACCTGGACTTCGGCGACTTCGGCGCGTCCGATGACGCCGTCGTGCGCACGTTCACGGTGGGGAGCGTGGGCGGCGAGGATCTGCACGTCGAGAGCGTGACGATCAGCGCGGAGGAAGCGGGCTTCACCATCGTCTCGGACGAGACGGCCTTCGTGCTCGAGCCGGGCGAGAGCCGCGACGTGGACGTGGCCTTCCTGCCGGCGGGCTCGCTGACCGAGGCCAACGCGCTGGTCGCCTCGGACGACCCCGACGACGCCGTGGTGCCGGTCGAGCTGGTCGCGGCCTTCGACTCACCGCTCCTGGAGATCGACCCCGATCCTTTGGATTTCGGCGAGACCTACGTGGGCTGCTCCAAGGAGAACACCATCGAGCTCATCAGCGTCGGCTCGGACACGCTGCGCATCAGCGCGATCGACTTCGAGGGCGAGGCCTTCTCCCTCAACACCGGCTACTCCCTGCCCATCGAGCTCGAGCCCGGGGAGTCCATGGCCTTGGACTTCACGTTCACGCCCGTCGGCGCGCGGACCTTCGACGCCTCCCTCTCCGTCAGCTCCAACGAGCCGATGGGCACGCGGGTCGGAACCCAGCGCGGGACCGGCAAGTTCGGCGCCGAGTGGGAGGACGAGTGGGTGGTGCCGGCGGACCCGCCCACGGACATCATGTTCCTGCTCGACCAGAGCTGCTCGATGGACGATGACACCCGCGCGGTCGCCGACAACATCGACACCTTCATCTCGACGCTGGGCAGCCTGACCACCGACTGGCAGATCATCGTCGGCAGCAACGACGAGGGCTGCAACCAGGGCGGCATCCTCACGCCGGACACCGCGGGCTACGAGAGCACCTTCAAGAGCGCCGCGCGGGAGTGCGACAGCAGCTACGGCTGCAGCTACATCGTGGACCTCGAGGCGCTGCTCATCCCCGCCGCCATGGGCGTGGAGAACACCGACGGCGGCGAGTGCAACAGCGGCTTCCTGCGCCCCGACGCCCTGCTGCACATCATCGCCATCTCCGACGAGCCCGAGCAGTCCGCCTGCGGGCTCTGGGACGTGGCCTGCACGGAGAGCGACTGGGAGCGCCTGGTGGACGAGATCGTCGCCAAGAAGGGCTCCGCCGCGCTGACGAAGATCTCCGCCGTCGCCGGGCCCGTCCCCGGCGGCTGCAGCGGCGGGGGCAACACCGCTGAGCCCGGCACCGGCTACGTCGAGGCGGTCGAGGAGACCGGCGGCCTCTTCCTCTCGCTCTGCTCCGACTGGGGCTCCAGCGCCGAGGAGCTCGCCGAGGCCAGCGTGCAGCAGGACACCTTCGAGCTCAGCCACACCGCCTACGAGCCGAGCATCGTCGTCATGGTCAACGGCGAGACCCGCACCAGCGGGTGGAGCTACGACGACGACACGAACAGCGTCGTCTTCGAGAACGAGGACGCCCCGGAGGAGGGCGCCACCGTCGTCATCACCTACGGGTCGCCGGTGGACTGCGACTGAGGCTGGACCAGGCTGGGCAGATAGTCGTCCGGCGCGGTCAGCCCGCAGAGGGTGAGCAGGGTCGCGCCGATGCTGGCGATCCCCGCCACGGGCGCGTCGGTGCTCGGCGCTGACCAGCGGCCCGGATCCCGCGCCGGCACGGCGAGACGCCAGGCGCCCGTCGGGTCCACCAGCGCGAAGGGCACGGGGTTCAGGGTGTGACTGGTCTTCGGCTTCGGCAGGCCGTCCGCGCCCAGGACCACGCGCCCCTTCTTGTCCAGCTCCACCTTCAGCTCGGCGTTGCCGTGGTCGGCCGTCACCAGCAGCACGCCCCCCGCCGCGCGCGTCGCCGCGGCGATGGCCCCTACGGCCTCGTCCACCACCTCGAGCGCCGTGATCGTCGCCCCCATGTCGCCCGTGTGCCCGACCATGTCGCCGTTGGCCAGGTTGATGCGGACGTGGTCGTAGCGGCCCGAGCCGATCTCCTCCACCGCCCGCCGCGCGACCTCCGGCGCCGCCATCGCCGGGATCCGGTCGAAGGGGCCGAGCGGGCTCGGGACCTCCACCCAGGTCTCGCCGGGCAGGCGCTGCGAGCGGTTCCCGTTGAAGAAATAAGTTACATGGCCGAATTTCTGCGTCTCGGACAGGGCGAGCGCCCGCAGGCCCGCCTCGGAGAGGTGCTCGCTCACCGTGCGGTCGATGGCCGGCGGCGAGACCAGGTACCGCCTCGGCACCTTCAGATCGCCGTCGTACTCCATCATCCCGGCGTAGATCACCCGCGGCCGGGGAGCGCGCGGGAAGTACCCGAAGCCCTCCTCCTCGAAGGCCCGCGTGATCTCGATCGCCCGGTCGCCGCGGAAGTTGAAGAAGACCACCGCGTCGCCGTCGTGCATCCCGTCGTAGTCGCCGATGACGAAGGCCGGAAGCCACTGATCGTCGAGGTCCGGGTTCTCCGCGTAGAGCGTGCGGACGGCGTCGGAGGCTGAGCCGAAGCGCCGGCCCTCGCCGCCGACGTGGCAGCGCCAGCCGCGCTCCACCATGTCCCACTCCGCCTCGTAGCGGTCCATCGTCAGGTGCATGCGCCCGCCGCCCGTGGCGATGGCGGCGTCGATGGGCAGCGAGGCCAGCAGCGCCTCGAGCGGCTCCACCCAGGTGAGCGCGGAGCGGGAGGAGACGTCGCGCCCGTCCGTCAGGACGTGGACGCGCAGGCGCTGTACGCCGTCCTCCACCGCGCGCCGGATGAGCGCGCGCAGATGGTTCACGTGGCTGTGAACATTGCCGTCGCTGAGCAGGCCGATCAGGTGCAGCGTGCTGCCGTGGATCACGTCTTTCCAGGCGGACGAGGTCCAGATCCGGCCGCTGGCGATGGCCTCGTCCACCAGCTTCGCCCCCTGGTCGAAGACGCGTCCGGCGCCCATGGCGTTGTGGCCGACCTCCGAGTTGCCCATGTCGGCGTCCGACGGCATCCCCACCGCGGTGCCGTGCGCCTTGAGCAGGCACCAGGGGCTGCCGGCGAGGATCGCGTCGAGGTGAGGCGTGCGCGCCCGGAAGAGCGCGTCGGTCTCGTCGCGCCGGCCCCAGCCGACGCCGTCCAGGATGAGGAGCACCGCAGGTCTTGGAAGCATTCTGCCACTTAACCTGAGCCCAGATAGACTATGCTCCCCAACCTCTCCTTCAGCAGCGAGCGCACATGGAACGGGCCGCGGTCGTCATCGGCGCCGGTATCATCGGGACGTTGACCGGCTTCCGCCTCGCGCGCGCGGGCTGGCGCGTGACCGTGCTGGAGGGGCGCCACGTCGGCGCCGGCTCGTCCAGCCGGACCGCCGCGGGCATTCGGCAGCAGTTCTCCACCCCCGAGACGGTGGTGGGCATGCGCTTCTCGGTGGACTTCTACCGACGCTTTCCCGAGCTGGTCGGCGGTCGGGTCGCGCCCATCGTGCAGAACGGCTACCTCTTCCTGCTGCAGGGGGAGACCGCGCCGAGCGCCGCCCGCGTGGCCATGCAGCGCGAGGCCGGCCTGAGCGAGGCCGAGCTGCTCGACCCCGACGAGACCGCGCGCCGCTTCCCCTTCGTGGACGCCGCGACCATCACGGGGGCGACCTGGTGCCCCACGGACGGCTTCCTGCGGCCGGAGATCGTCTACAACGAGGCCGCGGACGCGCTGCGCGCCCTGGGGGGCCGGATCGTCCAGAACGCCCCGGTCGAGGGCGCGCGGGTCCAGGGCGACCGCCTCACCGAGGTGCTGGCCGGCGGAGCGTGGCGCGGCGCCGACCTCTTCGTGGACGCCACCAACGCCTGGAGCGACCGCGTCTCGCGCGCGCTGGGCGGGACGATCCTGCCGATCGCGCCGCTCAAACGGTATCTCTGGTTCCTCCAGCGGGCGGGCGACCTGGGGCCCGAGGCCCTGCTCTCCATGCCGCTCGTGATCACCCCGGGCGGCGCCTACTGCCGACCGGAGAGCGGCGAGAGCCTGCTCTGCGGCTTCGCCCACGACGCGAGGCCGGAGCCGGAGTTCAGCTACGAGGACCAGGATCGGATCGATCCGGAGTTCTCCCACAAGAGCGGCCCCGAGAGCCGCGCCTACGAGACCTGGCTCGCGCTGGCCGAGAGCATGCCCCCCATCGGCGCGTTCGGCGGCGTCACCGCCACCACCTCCGGCTTCTACGGCGTCACCCCCGACCACAACCCCTTCCTCGGCTTCGATCCGCTGCGCCCGAACCTCCTGCACCTCGTCGGCTTCTCCGGGCACGGCGCCATGTTCGGCCCCTTCGCCGCCGAGGTCGGGCTGCGCCTCGCCGAGGCAGGGAGAGATCTTCCCGAGGTCGAGGTCCTCGGCCGCAAAGCCAGCCTCGCGCCGTTCGCGCTGGGCCGCGTCTTCGGCGAGCGGGAGGCGTTGGTGATCTGAGCCGCCGGGCGGGTTAGCCTCCTGCCTCCCAGGAGCGAGCCATGAGCACGGCGGACACGAGACCCACCAGCTTCGCCATCCCCGAGCCCACCGCAGACGAGCTGCGCCTCTCGTACCGCATGGGGACGCGCTCGCGCGCGATGGAGGAGCACATCGTGCGCCTCGCCAGCCGCGGTGAGGTCAAGTTCGCCATCTGGGGGCCGGGCGAGGAGGTCCACGGCGCGGCGACCGCGCTGGCCCTCTCCAAGGCGGTCGATCCCAGGCGCTTCGGCATGGTCGTGCACTACCGCTCGGGCTGCCTCTGCGCGACCTGGTGCGCGCTCCAGGGCCGCGAGGGCTTCGCCCGCGACGTGCTCCGTCAGCAGTTCTCCAAGGACACCGACCCGATGAGCCGCGGGCGGCAGATGGTCTACCACCTGAACCTGCCGGAGGTCGGCATCCTGCCCGTGCAGAGCCCGGTGGGGATGCAGCTCGGCAAGGCCGCCGGCTACGCCATGGGCATGAAGGCCAAGGGCATCGACGACGGCTTCGCGATGGCCATCGTCGGCGATGGCACGACCGCCGAAGGCGACATGCACGACACGATGAACGCGGCCAGCGTCTGGAACCTGCCGCTGCTCATCCTGGTGACCGACAACGGCGTCGCCATCAGCACCCGCCCCGAGGCGGGCCGTGGCATCAAGGACTTCGCCGGCTACGCCCGCAGCTTCGGCGTGCAGCCCTTCCGCTGCGACGGTCGCTCCTTCCTCGACACCTACCGCGTCACCTACGAGGCCGCGCGCTACTGCCGCGAGAACCAGCGCCCCGCGCTGCTGCACGTCCACGACCTGCCGCGCTTCAACGGCCACAGCTCCGCCGCCGACATGACCTTCGACCTCTCGCAGGAGGACCCGCTGGTCGCCTTCGCCGCCGAGCTGGTGAAGATGGGCCTGATCGAGGCCGAGGACGCGCTGGTGCGCCGCCCTGGCCAGGGCCGCGACTTCTTCGCCCACCACGAGCTCGGGCGCATCATGGCGGCGGAGGACGCCGACATCCAGCAGGTCTTCGCCGAGGTCCGCGCCGAGGCCGATCCGCCCCCCACCAGCGTGATGGAGAACCTCCACGCGCCCTACCCGCAGGTCACGGAGCAGCCCGGCCAGGGCAGCACGAACATCACCTACGCGGGCGCCATCCGCGCCGCCCTCGACCACATCCTCGCCCGTCACGGCGGCGTGCTCTGGGGTCAGGACGTCGCGCGTCTGGGCGGCGTCATGCAGGCCACCGCCGGCCTGCTGGCGAAGCACCCGACCAGGGTCATCGACGCCCCCCTCAACGAGCCGCTCATCGTCGGCACCGCCATGGGCGCGGGCCTGCACAGCGACGTCATCGCGCTGCCCGAGGTGCAGTTCGGCGACTACAGCCTGAACGCCTTCCACTGGCTCGTCCACATGGGCAACCTCTACTGGTGCACGAACGGCGGCTCGAACGCGGCCGTCATCCTGCGCACGCCCGTCGATCCCTTCGGCGGCGGCGCCGTGTACCACTCGATGAGCATCGACGGCTATTTTACGCCCATCCCGGGCCTGGTCGTCCTCATGCCGTCCACGAGCTGGGACGTCTACGGCCTCCTGCTCACGGCCGCCGAGTACCGCGGCCCCGTCATCTGCCTCGAGCCGAAGTGGATGTACCGCCAGGCCCTCGGCCCCGCCTTCCCCGGCGAGCCCACCAGCCCGGACGACATCTCGGCCCTGAAGAAGGCGATCATGCGCGGGGAGATCCCCAGCATCGACCCTGATCTTCGCGTCCCCTTCGGGAAGGCGGCGACCCGCCGCGCCGGCCGCGACCTCACGATGGTCTCCTGGGGCCGCGCCGTCTGGACCTGCATGAAGGCCGCCGAGGAGCTGGCGAAGCAGGGCGTCGAGGCCGAGGTCATCGACCTTCGCACCCTCGTCCCGCCCGATCTCGACGCGGTCTACGAGAGCGTGGGCCGCACCGGTCGCCTCATCGTCGCGGCCGAGGATCGCAACTTCGCCGGCTTCGTCCGCTCCATCCAGGGCGCCGTCGTCGAGCGCTTCCCCGGCATGCCCACCCGCGCGCTGGGCCAGAAGAACGTCCCCGGCATCGCCCAGTCCCTCCTGCTGGAGGAGGCGACCGTGCTCACCCACGAGGACATCGAGCACGCCGCCAGGGGGCTGCTCGAGGTCCGCACGGGCGGCGCCAGCGGCTGGTCCTGGATCCCGCCGCGCTACTTCCTCGGCTGAGCCCGCAGGCTCAGGCCGCCAGCTTCTCCGAGAAGCTGTGGAAGTCCGCCAGGTACTTCGTGAGCTGAGCCCGCCGCGTCGGGTCGCTCACCGCGTCCTGGATCGGGTTGACGTCCGCCGGGAGCGGCGCGAAGGTCGCCTCGGGGCCCTCGACCTGCGGCGGCGCGGCGGACCAGCGCTCGCCCAGCAGCCGGTAGCGCATCCCGTTCTCCAGGAAGGCGAGCTGGTTGTGCCGGTACTGCGGCAGCGTGCGCCCGTTGTTGTTGTACCAGAAGCTCGACATCAGCGGGATGGAGTCCTGAGGATCGTCCAGCAGGATCGGCCGACCCTCCGGGCGCCCCACCAGCCCGAGCAGCGTCGTGTAGATGTCGCGCGTGCTCACCGGCGTCTCGATCTGCGCGGCGGGGCGGTCGTCGTGCGGCAGCCAGAACAGCGGCACGCGGTTGCCGCCGTCGGTGACGTTGGAGAAGTGGTAGAGCCAGCCCTGGTCGCCGAAATTGTCGCCGTGATCCGAGCAGAACACCACGGCGTTGCCGGTCTGCTCGTGGATCTCCTGCAAGAAGGCGTCGAGCTGCGGGGCGAGGAACTCCCAGGCCAGGCGCTGCCGCCGGCGCAGGATGTCCAGCATGTCCTGGCGGATGTGCTCCTTGCCCGTGGTCAGCCAGGTCTGGTTGGCCAGGTGGTAGAGCCCCGCCAGCTCGCGCATCTTCTGCATCGCGCCCTTGGAGAGCAGCTTGAACTCCGGCCCGATGTGGTAGGGGAAGTGCGTCTCCATGATGTTCAGGAACAGGAAGGTGCGCTGGTTCTTCGCCTCGTTCTCCGCCAGGATCTGGCGAGCCTGCCCGAAGACGTCCTGGCAGGTGCTCTGCATCCAGACCTTGGCCACGCTGAAGTCGCCCGCCATCTTCCCCATGATGAAGTCTTTGCTGAACAGCTTGCGGCGCAGCCGCGGCTTGCCCGCCAGCACGAGGAGCTGGTCCATCAGGCGGTAGCGTGGCTTGACCAGGTTCCAGATGGACCGGATGTCCTCGAAGCCGCGGTTCAGGCCGAAGAGGTCGGTCGTGACGGCGTTGGCCGTCGCCTGGTGCGTGCGGTAGCCCGCCGCGAGCATCCCCTCGGCCAGGGTCGGCACGTCGGAGCGGATGGCGCGCGTCTGGGCGGTCGCCCCGTGCTCGTGCGGCACGAGGCCCGAGAACAGCGAGGCGGTGGACGGCAGGGTCCAGCAGCCACCGGAGCGCGCCTGCATGTAGCGGATCGCCCGGGACTCGACGTAGGGCATGCCGACCGGGCCGCTGTAGACCGAGTCGTGACGCAGGCTGTCCGCGACGATCAGGATGACGTTGCGCGGCTTCTCCATGAGGTCCCCCGAAGACAGCAGGGCGTCCACATATGCAAAAAACATGCCGTTGTCAGGTGCCTGTCCCGACCCGTCTCTCCGAGCGCGGAGGGACGGGCCTGGGCGCTTCTTCGCCGAGCGCGGCTGGTCTCCTGGCGGCGCCCGCGGGGCAGGTGCGTAAGCGTTTTCGCGCTCTCGCCCAGCAGGTGCGTCCAGGACGTGGCGGCGCGCGGCTCTTGACAGGTCATGTGGTCTCCCTCATAATCGGGCACGCTCGCCTCTCCGTCTCCGCCCGGCTCGCGCCGGTCGCCCCCTCCACCTCCCGCCCTCCTGCCCCCAACGATGTTCGATCTGACCGATCTCAAGCTGCGCAAGATCTCCGAGCTCGTGGAGATGGCGCGGGTGCTGCGCGTCGAGAACGCCGCCAGCCTCAAGAAGCAGGAGCTGATCTTCGAGATCCTCCGCAACCAGCCCGGCAGCGCCAACGCGCACGGGGAGGGTGTGCTGGAGATCCTCCCGGACGGCTTCGGCTTCCTGCGCGCGCCCGACTGCAATTACCTGGCCGGTCCGGACGACATCTACGTGTCGCCCAGCCAGGTCCGGCGCTTCAACCTCCGCACAGGTGACACCGTCTCCGGCGTCGTGCGCGCGCCGAAGGAGGGAGAGCGCTATTTTGCCCTCATCAAGATCGAGAGCATCGGCGGGCGGAGCCCGGACACGGAGCGAGACAAGCTCATCATCGACAACCTGACGCCGGTCCATCCGAGCCGCCCCCTGCGGCTGGAGCACCGCTCCGACGGGCTGGCCACGCGCGCCATCGACCTGCTCGCGCCGCTGGGCTTCGGGCAGCGCGCCCTGGTCCTGGCCCCGCCGCGCGCCGGCCGCACCTGGCTGCTGCGGGAGATCGCGCAGGGCGTGCGCAAGAACCACCCGGAGGCCGCTCTCCTCGTCCTGCTCATCGACGAGCGCCCCGAGGAGGTCACCGAGATGACCCGCTCGGTGGAGGCCGAGGTGCTCTCGTCCACCTTCGACGAGCCCCCCGCGCGTCACGTTCAGGTCGCGGACATGGGTGTGGAGCGCGCCAAGCGCCTGGTGGAGCAGGGGCGCGACGTGATCGTGCTCATCGACTCGCTGACCCGGCTGGCGCGCGCCTGTCACGCCACCGCTCCGGCGGGCGGGCGCCTGCTCGGCGGCGTGCTGGACGCGGGCGCCGCGCACCGCGTGCGACGCGCGCTGGCGG
>CAZKWG010000117.1:0-14077 GCA_964556105.1 uncultured Enterobacterales bacterium
GGCGGAGATCCTGGAGCCGCCCTGGGAGAGCCCCTGCCGCGCCTTTCTGGTGGTGGGCCGGCTCGCCACCCCGACCCCCCTGGCCGTGATCGGCGCCCACGCCCCGCCGCCGGTGGAGCGCTGCGGCGGCACCTCGGGATCCGGCGCGGCCCTCGCCACGCTGGCCAGCTTCGTCCGGGAGGGTCGGATGACGCGCGCGCTCGGGCCAGCGCAGGCGGGCGATCCGGTGGTGATCGCCGGAGACCTGAACGCGCTGCCCTTTCAGCCCCAGCTCTGGCCCCTCTGGCGCGCCGGGCTCGCGGACGCCCTGCTGCTCGGCACCCTGCGACCGGCCCCGACCTGGCCCGCGGCGCGCCACGGCCTCGCGCTGGGGCGGATCGACGCGGTCTGGGGCCCGTCCGCGTGGGAGATCGCGGGCGCGGGGAGCTTCCTCATCCCGGGCTCGGACCATCACGGCGTCTACGCCGATCTGCGGGCTGGAGCGCCCTGAGACGGGAGCGGCTACTCCGGGCAGCTCAGCGTGAGGTTCAGCTCCTGCTCGCCGGGGCAGAGCGTGACGGAGATCCGCTCGGTGGTGCAGGCGGGATGCCGGCCTTCCAGCAGGTAGTCGCCAGCGCTGTAGATGATTCGGTATCCATCGCCCGAACTCAAGGTGTCGCTCACCACCTCCGTGACGGTCTCCGGCTCGAAGAGCGCGACCTCGCCCACCTCCCAGAGCGCGCCATCCGACCAGGAGACGGTGCCGTAGACGGAGGCGGGCCCCTCTCCACAGTCTTCGGCGGTCTCCGCGGTCTCCGCCGAGTCGCCTTCACCGCCGGTCTCGCCCGTCTCTGCGGTCTCGCCCGCGCCCGAGTCCGCGAGCCCGTCGTCTTTGTCTTCCGCGCCCGTGCAGGCGACGCCAAGGCTGAGCAGCCAAACGTGTCTGGTCATGGGCTCAGCCTACAGGGCTCGTCCTGGCCGGTCAACACAACCGACGCGCAGGACCTCAGATGCTGCGCGCGATCCGGAAGCCCAGATAGACCCGCCGCACGTCCTCGATCCCGCCCCCGCGCAGGGTCACGCGGCTGGCCTCGCAGACGTCGGCGAGGTGGGCGCCGCGGGCCTCCCGCCCGCCGTTCTCGCTGGGCGCGTCGAGGGGGACCCGTACGCGCGGGCCGTCGATGAGCGGCCCCTGGACGCGGTAGGGGTCCAGACACCAGTCGCGCACGTTGCCGCCCATCCCGCGCACGCCGTAGGGGCTGCGATCGGCGGGGAAGCGCCAGACCGGACAGGGGGCAGCGCCGTCGGGGTGGTGCTCGCGGGTGAACGTGAACGCGGGATCGGCGTGCTCTCCCCAGGGGCGGCTGCGGCCGTCGACGCCGCGGGCGGCCTTCTCCCACTCGAGCTCGGCGGGCAGGCGCCAGGGAAGGCCGTCGCGCTCGGCGCGCCAGGCGGCGTAAGCGCAGGCGCTGGCCCAGTTGACGTAGTTGACGGGCGTGTCCTCGGCGTGGTCGGTGAGCGTCCAGGCGCCGGGCGCGCCGACGATCCCGGCCGGGGGGCTGGTCGAGGCGCTGCGGCGGGGAGCCCAGCGCGCCGACTCCTCGCCCCGACCCTGGGCGTCGAGGTCGCGGAGGAAGGCCAGATACTCGGCGTTGGTGATGGGGTCGCGGCTGATGATGAAGCCGTCGCACCACAGCGGCGTGAGCGGGGTGGGGCCAGCGTCGCCGGGCGCGCCTCCGGTGAGGAACCAGCCAGCCGGGACATAACGCTGGTCGGGCGGCAGCTGAGCGGGGAGGGGCAGAACGGTGGGGGTGGTCTCGCCGGGGGCCTGGCTGGTCCAGCGCTCGCCGCGGCGCAGGTGGACGGGGTAGCGCACCGGCGAGCGACCGGGGGCGCGGAGCAGGAGCACCCAGCTCCCCATCGGCAGAGGGACCGCGTCGAGCGGGGTCCAGCCCAGGCGCAGATGAAGCCGAGGAGCCAGGCGACGACCGTCCATCACACACTGAAACGCGAAGACCTCGGCGGGGATCTCCGTGTCCAGGGTGACGGCGCCGTCACCCTGCAGCCAGTCGCGCACCCGTTCGCGCTCCGAGGGCTCGAGGTGGGCGAGGTGCCCCCGCAGCAGCAGCTCGGCCTGGGTCGCGGTCGCGACGTCGCGGTCCCGCTCGGCGTCCGCGAGCTGCCGGGCGTAGATCTCCACGAGGCCGGCATGCGCGGCGGGGAGGGTCGGGGCGTGGGTGAGCGCCTGCTGCAGCAGGGCCATGCGCTCCACCTCGGCGACCTCGGCGGCGCGGGTCAGGCGGGAGGCCTCGTCCTCCTTCGCCCACAGCGGGCGCTTCTCCGCTTCTTTGGCCGTCTTCGGGAGGGTCGTCGCCATGGCCGCCGCCAGCGCGGCGTTCTGCTGAGCCTCGGCGCGAAGTCGCTCCGCCTCCGCCTGGCGCGCGCCCGCCTGGCGCACCAGGTCCTGGGCCAGCTCGCGCTGACGGGCGCCGGTCAGGAAGGCGGCGATCTCCGCGGCGACCTCGCTGGCGTCGGCGGGGCGGCGCTCCGGCCGGCGCTGCAGCAGGCGGCCCACCAGCGCGACCAGCTCGCGCGGCGCCCAGGCGGGCAGGCTCGAGAGCTGGCCGCGCGGGAGGCCGCCCATGACCGACGCCACCAGCTCGTTCGTGCTCCGCCCGGAAAAGGGGCGCCGGCCGGAGAGGAGCTCGTACAGGATGACGCCCAGGGCCCAGACGTCCAGGCGCGGGTCCAGGGCCAGGCGCAGGAAGGCCTCGGGCGCCATGTAGTCCGGCGTGCCCATGAGCTGGCCCGGCGGCACCTGCGATCCGGTCGGCGCCGCGAGGCCCCAGTCCAGCACGACCACGTCGCCGAAGGGCGCGATCATGATGTTGGACGGCTTGAGATCGCGGTGGACGACGCCGCGGGCGTGGGCGAAGGCCACCGCCTCGCAGACCCGCTGGAAGACCTCGATGAGCGCGCGCAGGCCGGGCGCGTCCTCGTCGCCCGCGTGCAGGGCGCGGATCGCCTCGTGCAGTGTGCGGCCCAGCACCTCCTTCATCGTGAAGTAGGGGCGGCCGTCGGAGAGGGTGCCCAGATCGTGCAGGGGGACGATGCCGGGGTGCTCCAGGCGGGCCATCGCCCGCGCCTCGGCTAGGAAGAGGTGGCGGATCTGGGCGTCGTCCGCGCGGTCTTCGCGCAGCACCTTCATCGCCAGGGTGCGCTCCAGCACGCGGTCCCGCACCCGTCGCACCTCGCCCATCGCGCCGCGGCCCAGCTCGCCCTCGTCCTGGTAGCGGTCGGTGTGGAGCTGGACGCTCTCCGCCTCCGTCGCGTCGAGCTCGCGGCGGTCGACCCAGGTGGTGGCGACCTCGGCCAGCGAGCCCTGGGAGAGGGCGTCCGGCCCCAGCGATCCCACGGCCGAGGACGACAAGGACAGCCGATCCTCAGAGAGGTCCTCCGTCTCGGGCGCGGCGGGTCGTGCGGGTCGCATGGGTGCCACGGTAGCCGGCCCGCCCCCCTTCGGCACGCGTTTGAAACCTTTCGTAGCGGAGGCGTAACCCTGGCGGCCTCGTCAGCGTGGGAGAGGGTGGAGGTGCACATGGAGCGGCACACGCGGGGCGAGCAGCAGGACGTGGTGGTGGTCGGAGCCGGCATCGGCGGGCTGGCGGCGGGGCTGGAGCTGGCGCGCGGCGGGCGGCGCGTCGTGGTCCTGGAGCGGGCGTCCCACCCTGGCGGGCGCGGGCGAACCCAGGAGAAGGAGGGCTTCTCCTGGAACCTCGGGCCGCACGCGCTCTATCGAGCGGGGGCGGGCGCCGCGAGCCTGAAGCGCCTCGGGATCGAGGTCAAAGGCGGTGTTCCGGCCAGCGCCGGGCTGCTGCTGCGCGACCAGCGCCTGCACCTCCTGCCGGGGGGCCTGGGCAGCTTCCTGGCGACGACGCTGGCCCCTGGGGCGGGGGACAAGCTCTCCCTGGCGGGCGCGGTGATCCGCGCCGCGGTGGGTGCGCTCCCTCCGTCCGAGGTCAGCCTGGCCGACTGGCTCGCCGTCCAGCCTCCCCATGCCGCCGACCTGATCGCCGGGCTGGCGCGGGTCTCCACCTACTGCCACGCGCCTGAGGCCCTGCCGGCGCGCGTCGCCCTGGAGCAGATCCGTCGCGCGCTCAGCGGCGTGACCTATCTGGACGGGGGCTGGGGGCAGCTCGTGGACGCCCTCGCGGACGGCCTCACGCGGGCGGGCGGGCGCCTGCGCACCGGGGCGGACGCGCGCGCGCTCCACCGCGCAGGCGCGGGCTGGCAGGTGACGCTGGCCGATGGCGCCTGTCTGGAGGCCGAGGACGTGGTGCTGGCGGTGCCGCCGACGACGGCGACGCGCCTCGGGGTGAGCCTGCCGCCGCTGACCCCGGTGCGCGCCGCCTGCCTGGACCTCGGGCTCTCCGAGAAGCCGCCCGGGGCGCCGGACTTCGTGCTGGGAGGAGACCGCCCGCTCTACCTCTCCAACCACTCCGCTGCGGCCAGGCTCAGCGCGCGGGGGGTGGTGGTCCACGCCATGCGCTACCTCGGCCCGGGCGAGGAGGGCGGCGAGGCGGAGGCGGAGCTGGAGGGGCTGCTCGATCGCTGCTGGGTCGGCTGGCGCGAGCGGGTGCTGGCGCGCCGCTTCCAGCCGGCCCTGATCGTCAGCCACGGGATGCCGGAGGTGGGTCGCGCCCGCCCGGACCCGGACCTGGGCGACGGCCGCTGGCTGGTCGGCGACTGGGTGGGCCAGGACGCGATGCTGGTCGACGCCAGCTTCGCCTCCGCCGCGGCCGTCGCGCGCGCTATCCTCGGGAGGCAGACGGCGCGGAGGGCGGCATAGAGGGAGACTACCAGCGCGAGCGCCCTCAGATCTGGGGGCTGTGCTACCGGATGCTCGGCGTGGCGGCCGACGCGGACGAGGTGGTGCAGGAGACCTTCGTCCGCGCCCTGGAGCGCCCGCCCGCGGACACAGGGCGCCCGCTGGGACCCTGGCTGATGCGCGTGGCGACCAACCTCTGCCGCGACCGGCTGCGGTCGCGTCGCCGCCGGGGCTACGTGGGCTCCTGGCTGCCGGGCCCCGTCCCCGACGCGCTGCTGGTCGATCTCGGCACGCCCGAGTCCCGCTACGGCGCGCGCGAGTCCGCCAGCTTCGCCTTCCTGGACGCGCTCGAGGCGCTCACCCCCACCCAGCGCGCCGTCGTCCTGCTGCGCGACGTGCTCGACGCCGATCTCGCCGAGACCGCCGAGACCCTGGGCTCCACCCCCGGCGCGGTCAAAGTCGCCCACCACCGCGCCCGCGCCGCGCTGGCCCGCTACGAGCGTGGTCGCGCCCGCCCTCCCCCGGCCGAGGAGGCGATGATGCGCTTCCAACGCCTCCTGATGGCCATCGGCGCCGGCGACGTGGCGGCCGTTCGCGCCGAGCTCTCCGACGACGCGGTGGCGAAGAACGACGCCGGCGGGCGCTATCTGGCGGCGCGGATGCCGGTGGTCGGCGCGGAGAAGGTGGCGCTCTTCCTGGTCAAGCTCACGCGCCTGAGCCCCGGCCTGTACCGCTACCGAATGCTCCTGGTCAACGGCCTGCCCGCGCTCCTGGCCGAGCGCGAGGACCCGCCTGCCCACCACGCCCCGCGCTGGGTGCTCCTGCCCAGCTTCGGCGCAGACGGACGAATATCTCACCTGTTCACTGTTCTCACAGATGAGAAGCTCTCACCCTTCGATGGTCTCTGAGGCCGCTGGCGGCCAGGGGATCGTCACGCGCACCAGCACCTCCGGCTGCACCTTCAGCGCGCCGAAGAGCGCGGAGTAGGGCTTGATGTTGAAGTCCCGCTGATCGAGGCGGACCTCGCCCACCCGCTCGCCGCCCTCGTCCCGCACCTTCACCCGGATCTCGCGGGTGACGCCGTGCAGGGTGAGCTTCCCGCTGACCTGGCCCTCCGAGACCGCCGTGCTCTCGAAGACCACGCTGTTGTACTTGTCGGAGTGGAGCACCTCCTTTCGGATATTGCTCAGGATCTCCGCCTTGTTCGACGCCGAGAGGGCGCCCGGGTCCTCGTGGCCGTCCTTCATGGCCGAGATCACCTCGACGCTGCTGGCCTCGATGCGCGCCCAGAAGCCCTGGCCCGAGGGGCTCAAGGAGATCTCGAAGCGGGTGATCCGAAGCTGAAGATCGTGGGCCACGGTGCTGAGCAGGCCCTCTTTGTAGATGAAGACGCGGATGTCGGCGCGGGCCGGGCCGTGGGTGTTCATGGCTCTCTCTCCAGATATCCGAGCGCCTCCAGCATCTCGCTGGTTCGGGCGTCCATGGTGCTGTCGCGATGAGGGGGGGCGGCGGCGTCCCAGGCCTCGAGGAGGGCGTGAAGGGGGGCGGCGGCGCTCGGGTCGTCGAGCGCGGGCCAGCCGGGGGCGGCGCGGTAGAGGAAGGTCTGGTCGCCTTGCAGGGGCGCGCGGACATAGAGGAGCCCGTCCGCCGCCACGCTGCGCTCGAAGGGGAGGTTGTTCCAGGCGTCCTTCCGCTCGAGCGGAGACGGCTTGCTGGCCTCGGCGAAGCTGGGCGGGGCGGGGCGCTGATCCGAGGGCGCGCTCAGCCAGAGCGGCGTGAGATCCTCGCCTTGCCCCAGGCCGCCGCCGAGCCCGACCATCGCGCTCAAGGTCGCGCCCACGTCCATGAGCCGCACCTGGCGCGCCACGGTCCTCCCCGCGGGCGTGGCCAGCGCGCCAGCGCCCGCCATGATCAGCGGGACATGGATGTTCGGCCCGTCCACGTCGAGCCCATGGCCGAAGACCTCGCTGGAGCCGGGCTCGCCGAGCGACTCGCCGTGGTCGGAGAGCGCGACGACCAGGCTGTTCTGCATGAGCCCGCGCGCCTCGAGCCCCGCCAGCAGGGCGCCGATGTGCTGGTCTACCCAGGCGACCTCGGCGAGGTGGAGCCCGCGCGCCTGGGCCCGATCGCGCTCCGGGAGGGCGCCCATCCGTCCGAGCATCGACATGCGGCGGATGACGGCGGCCCGCGGCTTGACGGTGTGGGGCTCTGGACCCAGGAAGCGCGCCTGCAGCTCCGGAGGCGCGCTGTCCCAGGGCATGTGGACGTCGAAGTAGTGGACGAAGAGGAAGAGCGGCCTGTCTGGCAGACGTCCGTCCGCCGCCGCCAGGGCGCGGGCCGTCACGCCGGGCGCGTCGTCCTCGAAGCGACGGCGGACGCGGTTCTCCCCCACGTCGTCGTCATAGACACGAAAACCCCGCCCGAGGCCCCACTTCGCCGCGAGCACCGAGGCGCCGATGACCGCGGCCGTGTCCCAGCCCGCGGCCTGGAGGCGCTCGGCCAGCAGCGGCAGCTCCGGCGGGACCGGCGTGCCGTTGCGGACGACCCCCGTGCCGTGCGCGTCCTGCCCGGAGAAGAGGCTGGTGTGGGAGGACAGGGTGGTGGGCGCGTGGGCCAGCGCCCGCTCGAAGCGCAGGCCGCGCGCGGCGAGGCCATCAAGAATCGGCGTTGAAGCCGCCGAGTCTCCGTAGCAGGAGAGGTCGTCTGCTCGCGTGGTGTCCAGGCTGATCAGCAGCACCAGCGGCGGCGCCTCCGGCTCGGGAGGAGGCGCTTCGGGCGTGGCGCATGCGGTGCAGGCGAGGGCGAGGGCGAGGAGGAGGAGGAGGGTTCGGAGCACGGCGGGCTTCGATGCGCGGGACGCGCGATGGGGACCCTTCTCTCTTACACGGTCCCTGGTCGGGCAGGGAGGGCAGGCCGGACTTTTTCGCGCCCAGGGCCGCGACCTGGGGTGTTTCCAGACTGGAAACGAACTTGCTTCTCTGAGCCTTGAGGTCAGGCGAGGGATGCGGTACCTTCCAATTGTCCGGCGCGAGAGTGACCACGAAGCCCCCCAATACAGGAGCTTCATGTTTGCTCTTGTCTTGTTGCGAGAGGGGACCTTGATGGGAACCGCGTTGTTGGTTGGGCCGGACCCCCTCTCTCCCATTCTTGTGTTCTACGTTGTTGTTGTTGTTGTTGCCATCTTGAAGGAGATCGCATGAACCGCGACGCGATCGAAGCTCTCTTTGACCTTGACGATCAACGTGAAGACGCCTTTGGGATCTATGGTCTCTCGAGTCGGGCCCGTCGTCGCCTCCAGGTGACGCGCCCGCTCGAGAGGCCCCTTTATCCCCCGTCTGCGCCCACGAACTCGGAGATGGGGAAGACCTGCAGCCAGACCTGATAGACGATGTCTGGCTCCCCCTCGATCCCCTCGAAGAAGCTGAACAGCCGCCTGCGGATCTCCAGCACCCCTTCGCGGATGATGGGGATGGCGGAGGCGGGCACGGCGAAGGTCGCGCTGCTCAGGCGGCACTTGTAGGCGTAGTCCCGCTCGCTCAGGCCGCGCTCCAGGGCGACGCCGGCCTGCTCGAAGACCCCGCGGTAGTAGTTCGCGATGAGCTCGGCCTTGATCTCGTCGGGGCTCCGTTGACAGCTGTCCTGATACAGGTAGCGACCGGCCTCGTCTCGTACGAGCAACCCGTTCTCGATGAGGAGGGCGAGCGTCTTCTCGGCGATCTCCGGCGTGACGCGACCGTCGAAGGCCTTGGAGATCCAATCCGGGTCTCCCCGAAAGGCGGCGCAGCGCGAGAGCTGCTCGATGGCCACCGTGCTCCAGGCGTTCGACAGCCGGATCTGCTGCTCCTCGAGGATCTTCGCCCGGTGCATCTTGCGCGCGCCGATGAGGTCGTGATCCAGCCGGACGCGCGCGGCCCTGGCGCGCGCCAGGGTCTGGGTGGCCGTGTCCAGCGCGCTGCGGGTCTGGCGATCCGCGACCTTGGGCGGAGGCGGGAGCCCGGCGGTGAGGGCCTCGAGGCGGTTCTGGGCCTTCTGCTCGTCGTCGGCGGCCCGCTCGTGCCCGAGGAGCAGCGCGAGGAACTCCGCCTCGTGCTCATCGAGCCCGAGCGGCTTGCGGAAGGCCTGCAGGAGGTCGTCCGTGAGGTTCTTTTTCCCTGACGTGATGCCCAGCAGAATGCCGCTGTTCTTCTGCCCGGCCTCCTGCGCGAACAGGCGGTGAGAGTAGGGACTACGCCCCAGATCGAGGCGCTCCTGACGCTTGTGGTCGAACCAGTCCTTCAGGAAACTTCGATAGTCCGAGTAGTCGAAGATGTCGGGTCGGGCCACGGGGTGCTCCGGGTCAAGGGCGTTGATCCGGAGTATACCCCAAATCAGGATGTTCTCCTCGCCTGAGCAGGTCGCCCAGGCTCACCCGACGCTCAGAGCGGCGCGAGCAGCATGGCGGAGCCGTTCTCCATGTTGGCCACCACCGCGCTGTGCCGGCCGTGCTGGGGCGTGATGGTCACCGGCGCGCTCGACGAGACGTAGGGCCGGACCTCGTCTTCGTACCAGTCGAGCGCGTGCAGCTCGAAGATGACCTCCTCGGTCGAGGCGCCGGTGGTGATGTTCAGATCGTCCATCATCACCAGAGAGACCTCGGCGACGTCCAGGGTGACCGAGAGGCTGTAGTTGGTGGGCGTCTGGCCGGAGAGCGTAAAGTCGCTTCCGAAGACGACCACGACCTCTTCCCAGCAGCCCAGCGGCGGCTCGACGCCGACGGTCGGGGAGACGGCGTAGCCCACGGTGTGGTGCGTGATGGTTCCGCCGCCGCAGGGCGTGAGCTTGAGCTTGGTGACGTGCACGGAGAAGGTGGTGAAGTAGGTCTGGTAGCTGTGGGCGACGCGGAAGGGGATGGGGTCGCCGAACTGTTTGCCGGCCAGCGCGCTGCCGCTGGAGAAGAGGCCGACGAGCAGGATCGTAGACGCAGAGAGGCCCTGGAGGAGCGAGGACATGTCGATCTCCAACCCATGTATAGGGTGTGTAGGGAGCGCAGAGCTTGGGACATGAGCGGCGTCAGCCTGGGGGCGATGCGCGCTCACAAGGGGATGGCCCGAGTCTGCAACTCTGAGACAAAAAAGCCCGATCCTGACCCGCTCTTGACAATGAAAATGAAAATCATTATCATAAAAGGGAGCTCCTTCCACGAGGCCGTGCGGATGCGCCGACGAATTCTAAAGCTGATACCAGTGTTTCTTCTCGGATGTGGGTCCGACCCGGCGGAGACGGGCGACCCGCTGGCCGGCCTGACCCTGGTTCAGGAGGACCCCTCGGACGGGCCGCTGGCGGAGCTGGACGAGGCCTGGATGGAGCGGTTCATCGATGGCGATGTCGCCTTTGAGGCGATCTTCCGGGAGCCCCAGGGCCTGGGCCCCGCCTACATCCGCGCCTCCTGCGCCTCCTGTCACGCCGACGACGCGCGAGGCCCGGGCGTGGTCATCAAGATGGCCGTTCCCTCCGATCCGGAATCTGAAGATACGCTGCTCCCATTTGGGCACACGGAGCGACCCTATGTTGGCGGCGGCGCCAGCACACCCATCACGGTCCCCGAGGACAGTCGGGTGCTCGCCACGACCCGCTCACCGCCCGCGGTCTTTGGACGCGGCTACCTGGAGGCGGTCTCTGACGAGACCATCCGCGCGCTCGCCGCGGCGCAGGCCGAAGAGGGCCTGGTCAGTGGGCGCGTCAACGAGGTGGCCTGCGAATTCGAGGAGAACCCGGACAGCCTCTTCCCCGCCTGCGCGCCCGGCGAGACCCTCGTGGGTCGCTTCGGGCTGAAGGCGCGCATCCCGACCCTGGATGGCTTCGCCGCCGATGCCTACCAGGGCGACATGTCGATCACCAGCCCGCTGCGGCCGCTGGAGCTGGCCAACCCGGACGGCCTCGACGACGACCTGCTGGTCGGCGTGGACATCGACCTGGAGACGGTGAACCTCACGGCCGACTACATGCGCCTGCTGGCCATCCCCGAGCGCGCGACGGTCGATGGCGCCGACCTCTTCGAGGACGTCGGCTGCGGCGCCTGCCACGTCGCGGCCCTGCCCACCCGCGCCGACTGGCCCGTGCCCCAGCTGGCGGGGGTGGAGGCCGCCCTCTACACCGACCTGCTGCTCCACGACATGGGCGAGGGCTTCGAGGACGGGCTCGAGGACGGGCTCGCCGGCTCGTCGGAGTGGCGGACCGCGCCGCTCATGGGCCTGCGCTTCCTCACCAGCCTGATGCACGACGGGCGCGCGCTGACCGTCGAGGAGGCCATCCTCGCCCACGGAGCGGACGGCTCGGAGGCGGCCTTCTCCGTGGACGAATTCCTGGCGCTCTCGGACGACGAGCGCGAGACCCTGATCACCTTCGTGGAGGCGCTGTGATCACCCCGATCTCTCTCCTGCTGCTGCTGCTGGGCTGCAAGAACGACAACGACAAGGGCGCCGACCTGGAGAGCGCGGCGATCCTCGAGGTCAAGGCGTACACGGCCGGCGAGCTGGACGGGCTGGCCGCCGCCGCGCTGGAGATTCAAGGTGCGGCCCCCAATCTGAACGGCTGGGCGTCGGGCGACGGAGAGGTGCTCGAGGCGCCGTGGAGAGACGCCCGCGCCGCCTACGAGCGCGTGGAGGGCGCCATCGCCGTGCTCTTCCCCGATCTGGACGTCGCCACCGACGAGCGCTACGACGGCGCGCTGGCCCTGGGCCCGGACGAGGATCTCTTCGACGACGAGGGCTTCGTCGGGGTTCACGCCATCGAGCGCATCGTCTGGGCCGGGCGCCACCCGGCGCACGTCGTCGCCTTCGAGGAAGGCCTGCCCTACTACACGGTCGCGGCCTTCCCGGCGAACGAGGCCGAGGTCGCGGCCTTCCAGGACGCCCTCTGCGCGCGTCTGGTCACCGACACCGCCAGCATGTCGTCCCAGTTCGAGCCCCTCGCGCTCGACGCCGCCGCCGCCTTCCGCGGCGTCATCGGCTCGATGGAGGAGCAGCTCGAGAAGGTCAACCTGGCCTCGACCGGCGAGGACGAGAGTCGCTACGCCCAGTACACGCTCGGCGACATGCGCGGCAACCTCGAGGGCGGCGTGGCGATCTACGCCGCGTTCACGCCCTGGCTCGCCACACTGGACGGCGGCGAGGACATCGACGCGGAGATCACCGCGGGCTTCGCGCGCATCGACGCCGCCTACGACGCCATCGAGGGCGACGCCATCCCCGAGGTGCCCGCGACCTGGAACCCCGACGACCCGAGCGAGGCCGATCTGGCGACGCCCTATGGCCAGCTCTGGCTGCTGCTGACCGAGGAGACCGACCCGGAAGTGTCCGGCGCCCTGGTCGAGCGGATGCTGGCCGCCGCCGACCTCCTCGGCATCCCGCAGCTCCCGGAGTAGGCCGTGCTCCTGCTCTCGCTCCTCGGCTGCCTGGACCACGCGCCCGCCCCAGGCGGATCGGACGCCAGCTTCGTGGCGATGCAGGCAGATTTTGCCTCCTTCGCGAGCTGGGAGGCCATCCCGCTGGCCCAGGCCGACACCGGCCATGTCGCCGGCGATCGTGTCGTCTACATCAACAGTCGCCCTTCAGAGGGGGATGATGTCTTCCCCATAGGGACAATCTTCGTGAAGAGCATCGCCTGGGAAGGGGGCACGGACCTCCACGCCATGGTCAAGCGTGGCGGCGGCTACAACGATGACGGCGCCCGCGGCTGGGAGTGGTTCGAGCTCGTCGAGAGCGAGCGCGGTGAGCCGGTGATCCTCTGGCGCGGCGAGACCACGCCCGAGCCCGGGTCCTACCGCGACCGCGACGTAGACACGGCGGAGACGGTCAACGGAGACTGCAACGTCTGTCACGGGGCGTTCTCCGCCAATGATTACGTTCACAGCGTGGCACTGGGAGGCTGAGACATGGAGTCCATGAACGTCGAGTCGGCGCAGGTGAGCGAGCAGGCGCAGGAGAGCGCGGCGGCGCAGGACGACGAGATCCTGCTGCGCGGCCTTCAGGACACCCGGATGGCGGCCAGCGGGACGGTGATCGGCGGCTACGCCCAGATCCAGGTCGGCTGGCTCGGGGTGGGGCCGGAGCCCCGCTACGAGGGCACGGCCAGCGTGCGGCGCATGGTGCTCTTCGTCTCGCACGACTTCGACGCGCAGGGTCTGCCCATGCAGTTCTACTCGGAGCTGGAGTGGTCGAACGCCGTGGTGGGCGACGGCGAGCCCGGCGCGGCGGAGGTGGAGCAGGCGCTCCTGGACTGGCGCCTGCGCGACGACTGGCTGACCCTGCGGGCGGGCCTGGTGCTGGTGCCGATGGGGATCATCAACCACTGGCACGAGCCGCCGGTCTTCCACGGCGTAGACCGACCCTCCCTGGACACGCTGTTGATCCCCACGACCTGGCGCGAGCTGGGGGTCGGCTTCGTCGGTCGCCCGGGAGTCTTCCGCTACGAGCTGTACGTGATGACGGGGCTCGACCCGACGGGCTTCACCGACTCCGGGATCCGCGGTGGGCGCAACGCCGCCGCCGCTGCTCCGGCCGACGCCCCCGCCTTCGCCGGTCGCCTGGAGATCGAGCCGGCCCTGGGCCTGGTGATCGGCGCCTCGGGCTACGCCAGCGACGCAGGCGCCGGCGGGGACTGGTTCGACGCCGCCGGCGAGCGCCTGGATCTCTCGCTGCCCATCCTGGGCGCCGAGGGGGATGTGCGCTGGCGTGGCCTGGGCATCGAGGCGCGCGCGCTCGGCGTGAGCTGGTGGCTCCCAGAGTCGGACGATCTGATGGAGGCGAGAAAAGAGGACGGGAGTCCCTATTTTCTCAGCACGGCGAACCCCGTCGCGACGCGGATGATGGGCGGCTACGTCGAGCTGGCCTACGACGTGCTCCGGCCGCTGGGGTCTACGCACCAGCTCCTGCCCTTTGCGCGGCTCGAGGCCTACGACACGCAGGCGGCGGTGCCCGAGGGCTGGGAGGCGAACCCGGAGCGCAACGTCCGCGAGGCCAGCTTCGGGCTGACCTACCGGCCGATCTCGCCGGTGGCGATGAAGGGAGATCTCCAGCTTCGAGACCGGAAATACGGCGATGATGAGATGGAGTTCAACCTGGGGTTGGGGGTGATGTTCTAGGCGACAGGAAGGCTCTCGCCCCCCCACCGCCCCCTGCGGGGGCACCTCCCCCACGAGGGGGGGAGGGGGCTGGTGGCGGGCCGGGCTCCCTCCCCCCTCCGTGGGGGAGGGCTGGGGTGGGGGGACGACGGGAGGGGCCCCCGCAGGGG
>CAZKWG010000118.1:0-13975 GCA_964556105.1 uncultured Enterobacterales bacterium
CGAGGGCAGCGCCGTGTCCATGGGCGGGGACGTCGAGATCATGGCCGGTGGCGAGGTCGAGGAGGACGTCGTCTCCATGGGGGGTCAGGTGCAGGTGGCACCAGACGCCATCGTCGGGGGCGATCAGGTCGCGCTGGGGGGCGTCGGGGCGACCGGACTGGATCCCCGCATGGGCTCCCTGGGCCCCATCTCGCACGAGCTGATCCAAGGCGGCGCGGACGAGGAGGAGGCCTATGACGAGGACCCGCCCGAGCCCTCGGACGAAGAGGAGCAGGAGGCGGCGAGCTTCATCAGCGAGATCAACGACTGGATGCACGGCGTTCTCCGCCGTGTCTCGCTCGGTCTGGCCTTCGCGGGCGCCGGCGTGCTCATGGTCGGGATCTGGCCGCGTCAGGTCGTGCGCGTCGGCGGCACCCTGCCCGGAAACATGCTCTGGTACGGGCTGGCCGGCGGGATCCTCGCGGCGGCGCTCACGGTGGTCTCCGGCATGTTCGCCGTGACCATCATCGGCATCCCGCTGGCCCTGCTGGTGATCGCCGTGCTCGCCGCCGCCTGGATGCTGGGTCTGGTCGGGCTCTGCACCACCATCGGCGAGCGCACGAGCTGGACGAAGGGGCGCGGCGAGTGGGCCAGCTTCCTGGCCGGCGCGGCGCTGCTGCTGGGCATCACCTTCATCCCCTGGATCGGGACGCTGGTGCTGTTCGCGGTCGGCCTCCCTGCGCTGGGCGCGGCGCTGATGACGCGCTTCGGAAACCGGCAGGAGGGCATCTGAGCCGCGGCGGGGTCTGACCCGCTACGGCACGGTCGCCCAGGGCTCGCCGAGCCGGGTGCGCCCGCTCCAGGACGAGGCGAAGCTGCCGTCCGGCTGGTAGAGGTGCAGGCGCAGGCTCAGCGCGGGCCCATCGACCTGAACCTCCCACCAGCCCCAGGTCGGCACCAGGCCGCTCTGGACCCGCCGAGGGGCGCCCTCGAACTCGCCCTTGCCCCGCGCCATGTCCACGGCCTTGGCGTCCAGCTCGCCGGCGTTGCCCCAACGATTCAGGGCGTCGACCAGGGTGCCGTCGAAGCTGGGCTCCAGCGTGAGGGGATCCTCGCCTTCCGGCGGCTGGGGAGCCTCGCGCCAGACATCGGAGAGGGGCGCGCCGCCGCCGCCCGCGCCGATGTGCAGCGTGCCGTACTCGCCCTCGGGGGAGAGGACCTGGGTGGCGGAGGGACCCGCGAAGAAGACGGCCTTGACCTTGGTGTCGTCGATGTCCGCGATGAGCGTGTCCAGCAGCTCCGTGGGCGCGTCGGCCGCGGCGCCGCTGGGCAGACCGCCGGCGAGCGAGAACGGCGCGTCGTGCACGAAGACCATGGCGCCGTCGTACTCGCCCTCGGCGGCGGTCTCCAGCCAGCCGAGCTGCTCGGTCCAGCGGCTGGCCAGACGCTCCTTCGCGGCGTCGAGCACGAAGACGCGCCAGACCGTCTCGCCGCTGACCAGATCGAAGCTGTACCAGGATGCGACGCGGCTCAGCCCGATGTCGGCGCCCAGGCCGGGAAAGGCGGCGGACAGGCCGAGATAGTTGGCGTCTCCCCTCCCCTCCCCTGCGCCCGCCACTGGAACCGCAGGGAGCTGCGCGCCGCCCGTCGCGTCCGGCTTCGCCAACAGCCCGCTGTAGGCGGCGTCGAAGGCCTTCCAGCTCGCGTTGGTCGAGGCGTCGACGACGCCGCCGAGCAGCGCGAGGAAGGCCAGCTTCGGCTCGCTCGCCGCGCGGGCCTCCAGATCGGCGAGCACGCTCTCCGTCATGGCGTCGCCGGCCGTGTTGCCGACCACGGCGAAGGAGACGGGCCCAGGGTGAACGACGCGGGCTCCATCGTCCGCGTACAGGGCGTGAGGCGCGATCTTGGCAGGATCGAGGCCGCACCCGGCGAGGATGAGGAGGCTGATGGAGGCGCTGCGGAGGATTTTTCCAGGCATACCGACCTGTAGCGTCCGGCGCGCGCCTTCGCCACTTCCGCCGCGCGGCGGACGAATTCCTGCGCACATCGTCAACGGCCCATGTCATACTAGGCTCCATGCCCAGCCTCAATCCGCGCCTCCTCCTTCCACTCCTCCGTGGTTCACTGCTCTTCCTCGCGCTCAGCGGGCTCACCAGCGCCGCGCCCGGGGTCGACTCCGACAGCGACGGCCTGACCGACGACGAGGAGGCGACGCTGGGCACCGATCCGGCGCTGCCCGACACCGACGCCGACGCGCTCACGGACGGCGACGAGGTCAATGTCTACGACACCGACCCGCTGGACAGCGACTCGGACAACGACAAGCTGCTGGACGGGCAGGAGATCGCCGCGGGCTCGGACCCCGCCGATCGCGACTCGGACAACGACGGGCTCTCCGATTACCGCGAGGTGGAGAAGCTCGGCACGGACCCCGTGGACGCGGACTCGGACGACGACGGCCTGACCGACGGCGAGGAGAAGAAGAGCGTCGGCACCAGCCCCCTGAACCCGGACTCGGACGGCGACGGGATCGGCGACGCCGAGGACGACTCGGACGGCGACGGGATCGGCAACCTGGACGAGATCGACGTCACCGGCACCAGCCCCTCGGACGCCGACTCCGACGATGACGGGCTCCTGGACGGCGACGAGATCGAGGCCGGCACCGACCCGCAGGACGCCGACTCCGACGACGACGACCTGCTGGACGGCTCAGAGACCGAGACGCTCGGGACGGACCCGCTCGACGACGACACGGACGATGACGGGCTCCTGGACGGCGAGGAGATCGAGGCCGGCAACAGCCCGACCGACGAGGACACCGACGGCGACGGCGTGGGCGACCTGGAGGAGGTCCAGGACGGCAACTCCGACCCGACCTCGGCCGACACGGACTCGGACGGCAGGGAGGACGCGCGGGAGCGCGCCGAGGGCACCAGCCCGCGCGACGACGACACCGACGACGACGGTCTGGTGGACGGCACGGAGTACTGGTCTACCGGCACGGATCCGCTCCTTATCGACACAGATATCGATGGACTTCTGGACGGCGAGGAGGTCAACGACTACGGCACCGACCCCCTCTCCGCGGACTCCGACAGCGACGGGCTCGAGGACGGCGACGAGCTCGACGCCGGCACCGACCCCAACGCCAGCGACACGGACGCGGACGGGCTCGACGACGCGACCGAGCTCGAGGACACCGGCACCGACCCGCTGTCTGCGGACTCGGACGATGACGGGCTCTCCGACGGGCTGGAGCACAACCGCCTGGGGACCGACCCGCTGAACGACGACACCGACGATGACGGCCTGCTGGACGGGGCCGAGGTGGACACCTGGCAGACCGACCCGGAGGACTCGGACTCCGACAACGACGGGCTCCCCGACGGCGAGGAGATCGGCCTGGGGACCGATCCCAACGAGGCCGACTCGGACGGCGACGGGCTCGACGACGGCGAGGAGATCGACCCCTGGGGCACGGACCCGCTCGCCACCGACTCGGACAGCGATGGGCTCTCCGACAACGAGGAGATCGAGGACACCCACACCGACCCCGCCAGTCCGGACACCGACGGCGACTCGCTCTCCGACAGCGACGAGATCTACGAGTACGGGACCGACCCCCTCCTGGCCGACTCGGATCTGGACGGGCTGGACGACGACGAGGAGCTGGGCGATATCGGCACCGACCCGCTCAACGACGACTGCGACGACGACGGCCTGCTGGACGGCGAGGAGGAGAACCGCACCCAGACCAACCCGCTGGACGACGACACGGACGACGACGGGCTGGAGGACGGAGACGAGGACGATCTGGGCTCCGACCCGCGCGACGAGGACAGCGACGACGGCGGCGTCACGGACGGGGTGGAGGTCAATGAGGACGGCACCGATCCTCTGAACGGCGAGGACGACGTCTCCGGCACGGTGGACGCCGACGGCGACGGGCTCTCGGACCGAGACGAGACCTACACCTACGGCACCGACGCGGACAACGCCGACTCGGACGGCGACGGGCTCCCCGACGGCACCGAGGTCGTCTCCACGACCACCGACCCGCTGAACCCCGACACCGACGGCGACGGGGTCTCGGACGGGGACGAGCTGGCGGCGGGCACCGATCCGCTGGTCGCCGAGGCCCTCGACACGGGGGGCGACACCGCCGGCTACGTGGACTACAAGGGCGGCGGAGGCTGCGCATGCAGCAGCGCGCCCGAGGCGAGCCCCGCGCCTGCCTCGCTGGGCCTGCTCGGCCTGGCCCTGGGGCTCACGCTGGCGCGGCGGTCGCGCCGGAGCTGAGCGCGCGGCGGGAGCCCGTCACTCCACGGTGACGGACTTCGCCAGGTTGCGCGGGCGGTCGATGTCCCGCCCCAGCCGCAGGCCTGCCTTGTAGGCGAGCAATTGCAGGGGGAGCACCGTCAGCAGCGGGGTGAGCGACTCGATGGTGCGCGGCACGGCGATGGCGACGTCCGCCTCGCTGGCCGCCGGGTCGCCCTCGGTGTGGATGAGCACCACCGAGGCGCCGCGGGCGCGGCACTCGGCGAGGTTGGAGAGCGTCTTGTCCTTGACCGGATCGTCGGGCGCGACGACGATCACCGGCGTCCCCCGCTCCAAGAGCGCGATGGGGCCGTGCTTCATCTCGCCGGACGGGTAGGCCAGGCAGGGCACGTAGGCCACCTCCATCAGCTTGAGCGCGCCCTCCGCCGCCACGGGCGCCGAGAAGCCGCGCCCCAGGAAGAGGGTGAGGCGCGCGTTCTGGACGAGATCGACGATCTGGTCGATAGGACCCGGGTTCTCCAGATAGCGCGCCACCAGCCTCGGGATCTCGGAGAGGCGCTCCGCCAGGGCCCGCCCCTCGTGCGGCGAGAGGCTGCGCGTGCGGGCCAGCATCAGCGTGAACAGCATCGTCGCCGCCACCTGGTTGCTGAACGCCTTGGTGGAGGCCACCGCCATCTCCGGCCCGGAGTGGATGTAGGTGCCGCGGCCGGTGGCCCGCGCGATGCTGGACCCGACCACGTTGACGACGCCGCAGACCAGCCCGCCCTTGAGCTGGACCTCCTTGACCGCGCCCAGCGTGTCGGCCGTCTCGCCCGACTGGCTCACGGCGATGTACAGCGCCGCAGGGTCGATGCAGGGGTTTCGATGCCGGAATTCGCTGCCGACCTCCGCCGTGGCCGGCACGCGGGCGATCTGCTCGATCGCCATCGCGCCGACCTGACAGGCGTGGTAGGCCGTGCCGCAGCCGATGAGCGAGACGCGCGAGATCCCCAGCAGATCGCGCGGCCCCAGGTCCATGCCGCCGAGCTTGGCCGTGCCCTCGCCCACCACGATGCGCCCGGAGAGGCAGCGGTCCAGCGACTCCGCCTGCTCATGGATCTCCTTGAGCATGAAGTGGGGGTAGGCGCCGCGCTCGCCGTCCGCCCAGTCGTTCTCCAGCGTCTCGAAGGCCAGCGAGCGGCGCACGCCGTCCAGGCGCAGCACCTCGCGGACGCCGTTCCGATCGAGGCGGGCGATCTCCCCGTCCTCGAGGAAGACCACCTGCCGCGTGTAGCGCACCAGGGCGTGGGGATCGCTGGCCAGGAAGCTCTCGCCCTCGCCCTGGCCAACGACCATCGGGCTGCCGTTGCGGGCGGCGACGATCTGATCGGGGTGATCGGCGAAGAGCACGGCGATGCCCCAGGTGCCGCGCAGCCGCGCCAGCGCGCGCTGCACGGCGACGACCGGATCGTGGGAGCGCTCGGGGTGGGTCGAGCCGTCCGCGCCGGCCGTGGGCTCGTAGTACCAGGAGATGAGGTGGGCGATGACCTCAGAGTCAGTCTCGGAGCGGAAGCTGACCCCGCGCGCCACCAGCCAGGCCTTCAGCGCGCCGAAGTTCTCGATGATGCCATTATGAACGACCGCGATACGATTCGTAGCGTCCAGGTGCGGGTGCGCGTTCGGCTCGGTCACGGCGCCGTGCGTGGCCCAGCGCGTGTGGGCGATGCCCGTGCCGCCGGGCAGCCCCTCCGGCAGCGCCTCCTCGAGCTCAATCACCTTTCCGACCCGCCGATACAGGGTCAGCGCGTCCTGGGCCGTGTCGACGATGGCCAGACCCGCTGAATCGTAGCCACGATACTCCAGGCGACGCAGCCCCTCCAGCAAGATGGTGGTCGCCTCTCGTCTACCTACAACGCCGATGATTCCGCACATACCGCCTCCGGCACCAGAGTTCTCGTCTCGCTATGCAAGCCGCGTGCCGAGCTCTCGCGCGGCGAGGGCCTCCTTGAGCGCGTTCAGCGCGGGCTCGGGCAGGTAGCGCGACACGTCCCCGCCATTGCTGGCGATCTCCTTGACCAGGGAGGAGGAGATGAAGATGTGCCTGGGGTCGGTGAGCAGAAAGACCGTCTCCACCTCGGGCGCCATGTCCATGTTGGCCAGCCCGATCTGGAACTCGAACTCGAAGTCGGTGACGGCGCGCAGCCCGCGCAGCACCGCCGTGGCGCCCCGGGCCAGGCAGTACTGCACCAGCAGGCCGCGGAAGACGTCTACCTCGACGTTCGGCAGGTCTCGCACCGCCTCGCGCACCACGTCGATGCGCTTCTGGACAGGCAGCAGGTATCGTTTGTTCGGGTTCTCCCCGATCGCGACGATGACCTTGTCGAACATCCGCGATCCCCGTCGCGCCACGTCCAGGTGGCCGAGCGTGATGGGATCGAAGGAGCCTGCGTAGACCGCGGTGCGCACCATGTGTCCTCTCCCAGGCCGACGTGGGCCCGGGTCGCCGATGGAGCGCACCCATTAGCCCATCAAGGCGTCCGCTCCAAGGAAGAAGCGGCTGGAGGCGGACGGAAGACCTCCACCCAGGCCGCGAGGCTCTGCTCGGCGGGGCGGTTCAGGTCGGCCCAGCGCTCGGCGGCGTCCAGCCAGATGCCCAGGGCGGCGACGAGCAGCGCGCAGAGCAGAAAGCGCAGGTCATAGCGCGCCGGCTCCGAGAGGCGCTCCATGGCGATGGTGTGGACGAGGCGCACGTCCACCGCCCCCAGCGTGACCCGCAGCTCCTCTCCCTCCGCCAGGCGCTGCCCGCGCACCAGCAGCGCGCCCTCATCGCGCACCACCAGCAGATCGGCGCCCGGAAAGCTCACGGCCGCCTCGAAGCGCTCTCCCAGGCGCACCGCGCCGCTGACCTTGACGACGCGGTCCTCCACCACGCTGCCACGCAGGCGCACCGTGACCGCGAGATCACCCACCGCCCCTCCCACGCCTCCGCTTCGAGGGCAGGAGCAGCTCCTTGGCGTCCGAGCCGTAGCTCTCGTACAGCAGGCGCGAGAAGCGCTCCTCGCTGCGCATCCCGACGAAGACCGGGTCCAGGCGGATGTCCTGCCGAAACTCGATGTGGTGCATCGTGTCCAGATCGCGCGAGCCGACCAGCGCCTTCTCCAGGTAGCGGTAGGCTTTCTGGCGCTTGCCCTCGGCGGCGTAGATCTTGGCCCGGTGCAGATCGGCGTAGGGGTCGCCGGGCGTCTGCTCCTCGAGGACGGCCATGACCGCGTGCGCCTCGTCGAAGCGCCCCTGGTGGGCCAGGTTCACCGCGAGGTTGTTCAGCACGTGCTCATCGTTGGCGTCGAGCTCGAGCGCCTTGCGATAGAGGGCCTCCTCCTTGACGTACTGGCCGAGGCGCTTGTAGACCAGCCCGAGGTTGTTGTAGCCCGCGGGGTCGTCGGGGAACATCTCGATCATGCGCTGGAAGGTCTGCTCGCCCAGCTCGTGGTTCTCGGCCAGGTAGGCATAGTATCCGAGCGTGTTGATCGCCCAGGGGTCGTCCGGGTCGATCCTCAGGCGGCGGCGCACCAGGTCCAGCTCGCGGCGGAGCTCGTTCTCCACCGAGTCGGCGCGGCTGTCCTTGACGTCGAACCAGTCGCGGAAGCCCCAGCCGACGAAGCGCTCCATCGGCGTGCGCGGCCCCTGCTGCTCGCCCGCCTCGTCCGGCGCGCCCTCCTCCTCCGCGGGCTCGAGCTCGGCGACGGGGTCGGTCTGAGCGCCGGTCAGCCCCTCGTCGGGGGTGCCCGCCTCGTCGAGCATGGGGCTGATGCTCTGGAGCTGCAGCTCGCGCGCCGCCTCCGCCCCGGCCTCGCCATCCTCGGCGTCCTCAGACGGCATGACGCGCACCACCTGGTCACCCACCTGCGCGCCGCCGCCGAGGGCGTCCAGGGGCCCGTCGTTCCCGGCGGGCATGTAGAAGGAGGGCGCCTCCTCCTCGTGCTCGGGGCGGTCGCTGCGCTCGGGGATCCCCTCGTCCTCGCCCGCGTAGTCGCCCTCGAGCAGGCGCGCGATGTACTCCGGGCTCGGCTCCCAGGCCGACACCGCCTCGCCCTGCGCGCCGCCGCCGAGGAGACCGGCCAGCAGGGCGATCTGGCCCGCCGCCACGGTCAACACCAGGACCAGGGCCAGCAGCGCCATATCGCCCGCGCCCCGCTCCCCGCGCGCCGCCGGCTGCAGCGGCACGAGGTCCAGGTCTACGTCCACCGCCGCCCCGTCGCTCCAGCGCCAGGGCTCGAGCTTGGAGATGACGCCCGCGGGCACGCCCGCCGAGAGCGGCTCCAGGCGCACCCGGTCCTCCGCCTCCCAGTGGATGCGCGCCAGCCCCTCCCCTTGGGTGGGCACCGCCTCGGCGCCGATCAGGCCCAGCACCGAGCTGGCCCAGGGCCAGTGCACGGTCTGCCCGACGACCCGCCCATGAAAGCGGACCGTGACGCGCAGGCCCTGACGGGTGGAGGGGAGGACGGGCACGGAGACCTCGGGTAGCTTATGAATTCATAGCCGCATCCACGTGGAGGCGGGAGACTCTCCTGAGGACAAGATGCCGAGCGCTGGGGTCATCATCATCGGCAACGAGATCCTCACCGGGAAAGTGACGGACGAGAACACCCCCTGGCTGGCGCAGCGCTGCCGAGCGCTGGGGCTGGACCTGCTGCGCGTCAGCGTCATCCCGGACGAGCTGCCGCTGGTAGGCGAGGAGGTGGCGCGCTTCTCCGCCCTCTTCGACCACGTGTTCACGACGGGCGGCGTCGGCCCCACCCACGACGACGTGACGATGGCGGGGGTGGCCCACGGCTTCGGGCTGCCGCTGGTGCGCCACCCCGATCTGGAGCGCGTGCTGCGGACCCGCCTGGGAGAGCGCTGCACCGACGCCGCCTTGCGCATGGCCGACGTGCCCGAGGGCAGCGCGCTGTGGTGGGACGGCGAGGTGGTCTGGCCGCAGGTGGTCTGCCGCAACGTCTGCATCTTCCCGGGCGTCCCCTCGCTCTTGCGCCGCAAGTTCGACGCGGTGGCCTGGCGCTTCCAGGGCGAGCCGGTGAGCAGCCGCAGCCTGAACACCTACGCTCGCGAGACCGAGATCGCCGACACGCTGACGGCGGCCCAGGCGCGCTGGCCAGCGGTGGCGATCGGCTCCTACCCGCACATCGACGTCGAGCCGCACACCGTGACGATCACGATGGACAGCCGCGATCTGGTGGCCCTGGACGCCTGCTTCGCCGCGCTTCAGGCGGCGCTCGCCGAGCAGCTCCTGCGCTGAGGGCCGCGCCTCAGAACAGCCTGGACTGAGGCTCGCGCAGCAGCGCGAGGGCCTTGAGCGTGAGCGTGGACACGCCGACCCCAGCGGGCGCTACGGGGTCTACCCAGGCCAGCGCCGTGTAGAAGTCCCGCAGCGCCGGCTCAGCGTCGCAGGGGGTCAGGTGCACATGGCACGTCAGGCGGCGGTGCGTGAAGACATGCTTGACCGTCCCCAAGGAGCGCCCAGCGGAGCGCGGCAGGCCGAGGCGCTCCTGAAGCGCGTCGGAGAGCGCGTCTGATGGGGACTTTCCGGCAGGCGTGGGGTCGATGCCCGGCAGCTCGAACAGGCCGCCGAACAGGCCGCGCTCGGGCCGGCGCGCCAGGAGCACCTGACCCCCTCGCTGAAGGATGGCGCAGACGCCCTCCACCTCGGGCACGGGGCGCTTCGTCGCCTTGAGCGGGTAGCGCTCCGGGTCGCCCACGGCGTAGGCGGCGCAGGAGGTGGCGAGCGGGCAGGCGGCGCAGCGGGGAGCGCGCGGGGTGCAGACCGTCGCGCCGAGGTCCATCAAGGCCTGGTTGTAGTCGCCGGCCCGCCCGCTGGGCAGGTGGGCGCTGGCCAGCGGGGCGATGCCGGCGCGCGGCCCCTCGTAGCGGTGCAGGCGGGCGATCACCCGCTCGATGTTGCCGTCCACGGCGACGGCGTCCTGGCCGAGCGCGATCGACGCGATGGCGCCGGCGGTGTACTCGCCCACCCCGGGCAGGGCGCGCAGACCGGCCACATCGGTCGGGAAGGCCCCGCGCTCGGCGACGAGGCAGGCGGCGCGGTGCAGGTTGCGCGCCCGGCTGTAGTAGCCGAGCCCGCTCCACAGCGAGAGCAGCTCGTCCATCGGCGCCTCGGCCAGCGCCTGCGGCGTCGGGAAGCGCGTCATGAAGCGATCGAAGTAGGGCAGCACGGTGTCTACGCGGGTCTGCTGCAGCATCAGCTCGCTGACCAGCGTGCGCCAGGGGCTGACCTCGTCGCGCCAGGGCAGGCGGCGACGACCGGCGTCGTACCAGACGAGAAGATCGCGGGAGACGTCATCCATCGCCGCGCGGTATAACCCGTTCTGCCTCATGTACGGCCCACCTCCCGACAGCCGCGCCATCCCCTTCCCCGCCGGGCCCGGCGACGAGCCCGCGGCGTGGGCGATCTCCATCGCGGTCGGGCTGCTGCTGACGGCGCTGGCGCTCTGGCGGCGGCCTCCCGAGGTGTTGCGGGCCTGGCTCTTCGTGCTGGGGCAGACGGTGCTGCTGACCGCGCCGCTGCTCGGGCTGCTCGACCGCGCCTGGTACGGGGACTTCCCCACCATCGACAAGGAGGGCAGCCTGCTCTTCTACCTGGACGGGGTCCACGTCCGGGCGCTGCTGCACCCCGTCGCCTCGCTCTCTGACCCGGCGGTGCGGCTGATCGGCGTCCACCTGGGGCACCTCTGGCCCGTCGCGCTCGCCGACCTGGCGCTCAGCCCGATGGGGGCCTTCAACCTGAGCGCGCTGCTCTCCCCGGCCCTTGGGTGGTGGGCGGCCTGGCTGCTCTGCCGATCCGTGAGCGGGGACGCGCGCCTCTCGCTGGTGGCCGCCTTCCCCTTCGGCCTGGGCCTGCACGTCTTCCGCGACCTCAACTGGTACACGATCGAGAAGGCCAGCGTGTTCTGGCTGGCCCTCTTCGTCTGGGGGCTGTGGCGATCCGACCGGGAGGGCGGTCGCTGGCCGTGGATCACGGGGCTCCTCTTCCTCTGCATGAGCTGGTGGAACATCTACCTGGGGTTGGTGGGGGCGGCGATGGGCGCGATCGCCATCGCGGGCGCGCTGCTCAGCGGCGGGCTGCGTCCGCCCCAGCTCCTCGCCACCCTGCGCACCTCGTCGGTCCTGCGTGCGGCCCTGGCCAGCGCCCTCTTCGCCCTGCCGCTGGTAATCGCGCAGGCCCTCGTCATGGGGAGCGGCCCGGCCCTGGCGAGCCCCGAGCGCTTCCTCTGGGAGCGCGCCGCCCTGGACAGCTTCACCCTCTGGCCGCCCCGCTGGAACCGCCTCGAGCTGAGCGCCGCCCTCTCCCCTCCCCTCCTCCTGCTGGGGCTGTGGGCGGGCTGGCGCTACCGGGCCGAGCGCGGCGTGACGCTGGCCCTGTGGACCATCGCCGTCCTCTTCCTGGTCTCGCTGGGCCCGAGCCTGCTGCCCGGCGTAAAGAGCCCGCTCTACCTGGGGCTGGTGGCGCTGGTGCCGGGGCTGTGGCGCGTGGCGAAGCCCGAGGTCTTCTTCGAGGGCTCCTGGCTGCTGCTGCTGGCGCTGGCGGCGCTGGGGCTGAAGCGCCTCGTGCAGGACCGACGTGTAACATTCGTTACACTTGTGTTATACGCACTAACCATTCTAGCCTGGCTCGCGCTGGTCCGCGCCCACCCCGCCTTCCCCTCCTTCCAGGCGCCCATTGGGAGCCGGCTGGCGCCGGGCTGGGAGCGCCGCGTCTTCCCCGCCGAGCCCTGACCGCCGAGCCCTGAACGCCGAGCCCTGAGGTGCCCATGTCGCCCGCCCTGATCGTCGCGCTCTGGGGAGCCGCCTTCCTGCTGCTCCACCTCGTCCTGACCCACCCGCCCGTCCGCTCCCGCCTGGTGGGGCGCCTCGGCGCGGGCAGCTTTCAAGGCGCCTTCTCGCTGCTGGCGGCGGTGGTCCTGGCGGGCATGGTCTACAGCTGGTGGGGAGCCCGCCACCAGGGGCCGCTGTTGTGGAGCCTGCGCGGCGTGCTGCCGACGCGCGCGGTGGAGGCGTGGATCGTCCTCTCCTACGCATTGGCCGGCGCCGGGCTGGCCGCGCCCGCGCCGTCGATGGCGGGGCCCCCGCGCGCAGAGAAGGCGATTCCGCTGCGCGGCGCCGTGGCCATCACCCGCCACCCGCTGATGATGGGCATGGCCGGCTGGGGCCTCGGGCACCTGGCGATGAACGGCTGGGCCTCGGACGTGGCCTTCTTTGGCTTCTTCATCGCCACGGCGGTGCTGGGCTCGGCGCACCAGGACTGGCGCAAGGCGGGAGAGAGCCCGAGCTACGCCGCCTTTGTCGCCCAGACCCGCTTCTTTCCGCTGCCGACGCCCGGCGCCCTGAGGGCGATGACGGGGCGCGCCTGGCTGGGCGCGTTGGTCGGCGGCGGCCTGGCGGTGGGCATGCGCCTCATCCACCCCTGGTTGATCTCCCTCTGAGTCCGGCCCTGCGCGCGAGAAAGGCCCGTGAGCCTCGCGAAGCGCGGTTACACTGTCGGCCATGAGCGCCGGACCCGCCCTGCCCTATTACCGACCCATCGGCCGCGAGATCGAGGCCTTCGAGACCGCCGCCCGCCTGCGCCTGCCGGTGCTGCTCAAGGGCCCGACGGGCTGCGGCAAGACGCGCTTCGTCCGCGCCATGGCCGCCCGCCTGGGGCGCCCGCTGATCACCGTGGCCTGCCAGGAGGATCTCTCCGCGGCCGACCTCACCGGCCGCTTCCTGCTGGAGGCGGGGCAGACCGTCTGGCGCGACGGGCCGCTGACCCGCGCGATGCGCATGGGCGCCATCTGCTACCTGGACGAGGTGGTCGAGGCGCGCGCCGACGTGATCACCCTGCTGCACCCGCTGACGGACGACCGCCGCACCCTGCCGCTGGAGCGCCTGGGCGAGGAGCTGCGCGCGCCGGACGACTTCCTGGTCGTGCTCTCCTACAACCCTGGCTATCAGTCGGTGAACCGCGAGCTGAAAGAGAGCACGCGGCAGCGCTTCGTGGCGATCCCCTTCGACTACCCCTCGGAGACGGTCGAGGCGGAGATCGTCGCCGCCGAGGCCCCCTGCGACGCGGCGCTGGCCGGGACCCTGGTGCGGCTGGGGCGGGCGACCCGCAACCTGCGCAGCCACGGCCTGCGCGAGGGGGCCTCCACGCGGCTGCTGGTCTACGCGGCGCGGCTGGCGACGACGGGCCTGCCGCTCAAAGAGGCCTGCGAGGTGACGCTGGTGGGCTCGCTCACCGACGATCCGGAGATGGTGCGCGCCCTGCGTGAGCTGCTGCGGAGCACGCTCGGCTGATGGGCGCCCCCACCTGGCCGCCGACGCCCGAGGAGGGAGACCGCGCGACGCTGGACGAGTACGGCGACTACGCCGCCGCCGTGATCGCCGCCCGCGAGGCCGACTCCGACGAGGAGGCCGAGCGCGCCCTGCTGGCTCCCTTCCTCTTCGGCAGCCCGCGCCGCCTGCTGGCGGACGGGACGGAGCTGGGGACGCCGCTGTCTACGCTGGGGCGCTCGCTCACGGGCTGGATGCGCATGCTGTCCGGGCTCGAGCTGGGCCTGGCGCACGCCGACCCGCCCGCCACCGACACGCGCGCCATCTTCCTGCCGCGCGCCCTGCCTGCCCCCGCCGAGCCGGCCGAGGACGCGCTCATCTACCGCGTGATGGGCCTGATGCAGCTCGGGCTGGT
>CAZKWG010000119.1:0-13917 GCA_964556105.1 uncultured Enterobacterales bacterium
CAACCCTCAGTTCGCCATCGAGCTGGTCGGGGACTGGGTGCAGCGCGGCCTGCTGACGCAGGGCGAGCGCGGCTTCTCGATGCGGCACATGGCCGTGGGCGAGATCCCCGACGGCCTCAAGGGCGTCTGGTCGAGGCGCGTCGACTCCCTGGTCGCCGGCCTGGCCCCTGGCGCCCGGGAGGCCCTGGAGGTCGCCGCCACGCTGGGCATGGTGTACAGAGACGAGGACTGGCGCGGCGCGGCCGCCGATCTGGAGCTGGGCGATCTCTCCGGTCTGAGCGAGCGCCTGCTGGATACGCGGCTGGCGGTGTTGGAGGACGGGGTCTGGCGGCTGGCGCAGGCGATGTTCCGCGAGACGGTCCTGAGCGTCGCCGAGGCGGCCGGTCGGGCGCCCCGCTGGCACGAGGCCGTCGCCCGGCGCTTGCTCGCGCGGGGCGAGCTGGGGATCCGGTTGACCCTGCACCAGCTCGGCGCCGGCCAGCTGGACGTGGGCCTCGAGGCGCTGTTCGGGAGGGGCCCCGGCTCCGCGAGGGATCTGAGCCCGGCCCAGCGCCTCGCCGCGCTGGAGGTGGCGGAGCGCGCCATGCTCGCCGCGCCGCTGGGGCCCGACGATCCGCGCTGGCTGACCCTGTGGTCCGAGCGCGCGGGCCTGCTGAATGGGCTGGGGCTGCACGACGCGGCGATGACGGCTGTGGCGTCGGCGGAGGAGCTGGCGCGCCGCGCCGATGCGCCGGCTCGATGAGGCCCGCGAGGAGCTGGAGGAGGCCAGGGCGGCCGCCGAGCGGCTCGGCCATGCCCCAGAGATCGCCGTCGCGCACAACGGGCTGGCCTCGACGACGGCGTGAACCGACGTTGGAACGCCGGCGCCGTCCACGGCGTGGGTTGGCCGCGCGCTGGCGCTGGCGCTCGGCGCCTACGGGTACTACAACCAGTCCTGAAGCAGTCCGCCGAGGCCGCCACAGTCCGCGCGGCACAGGAGGCACGATGGCCCCCGCCCCAAAGAAGCTCACGGCGCCTCCGCCGACATCGCCCGCTCCCGGCGCTGCCCCGAGCCTCGGCGCCATCCACGACCCCCTCTCCCGCCACGCGCTCCGGTCGCCGCTCCAGCGACGGGCCCTCGCGGACACTCTCATTCAGCGGGAGGGCACAACCAGGACCTTGGAGCGCGCCAGGGAGCGACAGGAGCGCCGCAGGACCAGCTACAAGCCTGGGTTGAACCCGAAGGTCATGAAGCAGCGGCGGGAGGAGCAGGGGCAGGATATCCGAAAGCAGCGGCGCGCGGAGACGACCGAGCTGCGGCGACTGAGCGGATCTACGGACGACGAGCTCGACTCCCTTCAGACGCTCCGAGACCAGAGCCCCCAGGAGTACCACGAGCTCGTAGCCGAGAAGCGCCTCGACGTGGAGCGGGCGATCCGGGAGCTGCTCAGCCAGGCGGGCGACTCGAGGGGGCTCCAGGACGGGCTGGAGGTGATCCAGCGGCACTTCCAGATCGAGGCGATCCAGCTGCAGGGCGTGGAGGAAGGGCTCCCCCGCATCCGGTTCAAGATCAACCCTGAGTATGAGATCCCGCTCACCGCGATCTCCGGGATCGCCATGCGCGCGGAGGGCTCAGGGACCGGAACGCTGCAGACCCACGCCGAGTGGACGACCCAGTCGCTCTCGCTGGGGTCGAGCACCTTCACCGTCGGGCACTCGATGACCGCCTCGCCGCTCAGCCAGGACCACCCGACGGGCAGCGAGGCCAAAGCCGACTCCGAGCACGACCCGCTGATGAAGCTGATGCCGACCGCCGGCACACACCCGGGCGACAAGCGGAAGCAGTACGTCAAAGGTCACCTGCTCAATGACAACATCGGCGGGATCGCCAACAGCAAGAACCTGTATCCGATCACCGGGCACGCCAACGGCCAGCACCTGCAGTTCGTCGAGAGCTACATCAAGAGCGCCATCGACCAGGGCTATGTGATGGCGTACCGCGTCGTGATCAACGAGAAGTCCAAGGGTACGACGCCGTTCAACTCCACGACGCTGCACACGGTGGACTCCGACCTGGAGTTCGAGTTCTTCCGCCTGGACATCAACAAGAAGCCCGTAGGGAGCGTGCACAGGAACCATATCGAGTCCCGCTTCGACGACTCCGGCACCGAACCCTATGTGCAGAAGACGGAGTTCAAGGGCGAGTATACCGACGGGCGCGCCTCGAAGCCCGAGACGCTCAAGAAACAGGCCTCCCTCAAGGTCAAGAAGCGGAACAGCAAGGTGGGCTCCAACAAATATATCGACATCGACAAACCCAAGTCGTTCACCCTGGGGACGCCCGATACGAGCCATTTCACGCTGAGCACCGCCCCGCTCACGCCGACGACGACCGCGTCCATCAACACAAGCTATGTGCCGCCGAGCCAGCGGCTGATGCTGCGGGCGAGCACGCAGGAGCCGAAGCTCATCACGCAGTACGGTTTGCTGGTGACGGGCTGGCCCGCATCCGACATCGCGGTCTGGCTCAAGGCCCTGCGCGCCCTACCGAAGCTGAACCGGTGGGCGGTCGTCGAGGACGAGGCGGTGGCCAAAGGCAAGCTGGACGCCAAGATCGCCAAGACCCTGTTCGCCGTGAACGGTCCCGGCCGGTCGGTGGCCACGCTGGGAGGCTGACCCGCGCGGTCTCGGCGCGGTCTCGGCGCGGTCTCGGCGCGGTCTCGCCGGAGACCCTCGCCGGTGGTGGGAATCGGCCGCTGGCGATGGGCTCACCGGGGCCCGGTCGGATACAGGCGTCGAACGGAGCGCCGATGTCCATCTTCTCCTTCCTCGCGTCCTCCCTCTCTACGGCCGACAAGGGCACCCTCCCCTCCCCTGCCGACGCGCTGCCTGGGCGCTCGGAGCCGATCATGAACCCTGGTCGTCACATGGTGCTGGGCACCTCCATCGGGCCACCCTTCCCGGCGGGGCACGAGGTGGCGATCTTCGGCATGGGCTGCTTCTGGGGCGCCGAGCGCAAGTTCTGGCAGGTGCCCGGCGTGTACACCACCTCGGTGGGCTACGCAGGCGGGCACACGCCGAACCCAACCTACCGTGAGGCCTGCTCGGGCAGGACCGCGCACGCCGAGGTCGTGCAGGTCGTCTTTGACCCGGCGAAGGTCGCCTATGCGGAGCTGCTGCGCGTGTTCTGGGAGGCGCACGACCCAACTCAAGGGATGCGCCAGGGCAATGATGTCGGCAGCCAGTACCGCTCCATCATCCTCACCGCCACGCCCGACCAACAAGAGGCCGCGCTCCAGAGCCGCGACGCCTATCAACGCGCGCTCGGCCGGGCGGGGCTCGGGACGATCACCACGGAGATCGCCCCGGCTGGGCCCTACTACTTCGCCGAGGAGCACCACCAGCAGTACCTCGCGAAGAACCCGGGCGGATATTGTGGTATCGGTGGAACAGGCGTTCGTTGTAGCGACTGATCTCCTGAGGAGCGGACATGAACGACATCGACGCTGCCCTGCGCGAGCTCGCGCAATTGCGCGCGGTCTTCGACGTCTCGCCGATCATGTTCTGGGTCAAGGACACGGAGAACAACCACATCCGGGTCAACGCCGCCGCCGCCGCGCTGGAGGGCACGGTCCCCGCCAGGCTGGAGGGCCGCTCCGGCTGGGAGCTCTACCCGAAGGAGCAGGCGGACGCTTACTTCCAGGATGATCAGGAGGTCATCGCGTCGGGCCGTCCCAAGCTGCACATCATCGAGCCGCACACGGCGGTGGGGACCGGCGAGCTGCGCTGGCTGCAGGTGGGCAAGGCCCCCATCCGGGGGGCGGACGGCCAGGTCGTCGGCGTGCTGGCCTTCGCCGTGGACATGACCGAGCGGCATGCGCTGGAGGACCGGCTGCGCCGCCTCTACGAGCAGACGCCGGCGATGTTGCACTCGATAGACGCCGAAGGGCGGCTGCTCACCGTGTCCGACGCCTGGCTGAGCCGGCTGGGCTACACGCGCGAGGAGGTGCTGGGGCGACCCTCCGTCGAGTTCCTCACGGAGGCGTCGCGGCGCCGCGCGATCGAGGAGGTGCTCCCCGGCTTCTTCGTCACCGGGCGCTGCGACGAGGTGTCCTACCAGATGCTCACGCGCCAGGGCGAGACCATCGACGTGCAGCTCTCGGCGATCCTCGAGCGCGACCACACCGGCGCCCCTCTGCGCAGCATGGCCGTGATTCAGGACGTGACCCTTCGCCTTCGCGCGGAGCGCGCCCTGCAAGAGGAGCG
This sequence comes from uncultured Enterobacterales bacterium, assembly GCA_964556105.1. GTDB lineage: Bacteria > Myxococcota_A > UBA796 > UBA796 > CAZKWG01 > CAZKWG01. Next base: position 4,246 of record CAZKWG010000119.1, read on the forward strand.
CAACCGCCTGGCCAGGGCGCTGCGCGAGCTCGCCGACAGCCACGAGCTGCTCTACGTCACGCTGGAGTCCATCGGCGACGCGGTGATCACCACCGACGCAGACGAGGTCGTGCAGTGGCTGAACCCGGTCGCCGAGCGGCTGACGGGCTGGGCGACCGCCGAGGCGCAGGGCCGTCCGCTCGCCCAGATCTTCCACCTCGTCCACGAGACGACGCGCCAGCCCATCGAGAGCCCCGTCGCCGTGTGCCTCAGCCAGAGCCGGACCATCGGCGCGGCGGAGCACACCCTGTTGATCGCGCGCGGCGGCGCCGAATTCGGCATCGAGGACTCCGCCTCGCCCATTCGCGACCGCCAGGGCGAGCTGCTGGGGGCCGTGCTGGTCTTCCGCGATGTCACCGAGCAGCGGCGCTTGAGCGGCGAGATGACCTGGCGCGCCTCGCACGACGCGCTGACCGGGCTGCTCAACCGCACCGAGCTCGAGCTGCGCCTGGGCCGCCTCCTGCGGCAGAGCAAGGAGGATCACAGCCAGCACGCGCTGCTCTACATCGATCTCGACCAGTTCAAGCTGGTCAATGACGCCTGCGGCCACAGCGTGGGCGACCAGCTGCTCCAGCAGGTCAGCCAGGTGCTCGCCGAGTGCATTCGCAGCAGGGACACGCTGGCCCGCCTCGGCGGCGACGAGTTCGGGGTCATCCTGGAGTTCTGTGGCGTCGAGCACGCCCAGCGCGTGGCGCAGACCATCTGCGACCGCATGGAGGAATTCCGCTTCTTCCACGAGCACCGCCCCTTCCGGGTCGGCGCGAGCATCGGCCTCGTGCCGCTGGATCAACGCTGGACCAGCACCGCCGCGGTCCTCCAGGCCGCCGACACCTCCTGCTACGCGGCGAAGGAGGCCGGACGAAACCGGGTTCACCTCTGGTTGGACACGGACCGGACCCTGCGCGCGCGGCAGGGCGAGATGCAGTGGGCGACCCGGCTCGCGCAGGCCCTCGACGAGGATCGTTTTCAGCTCTACGCGCAGAAGATCACCCCCCTCAGCGCGCCCTCGACCGGCCTGCACTGCGAGGTGCTGCTGCGCCTGCGCGAGCCGGACGGCAGCCTCGTCGCGCCGGGGGCCTTCCTGCCGGCGGCCGAACGTTTTCACCTGGCGACGCGCATCGACCGCTGGGTGGTGCGCGCGGTGCTCGATCGGCTCACGCGCCTGCCCTCGACCTCGTCTCTGGCCACCGTCGCCGTGAACCTCTCCGGACATTCGATCGGCGACCGCGCCTTTCACCGCTTCGCCACGCAGTCCATCCGCAGCTCTGGCCTCGACCCCACGCGTCTCTGCTTCGAGATCACCGAGACCGCCGCCATCACCAACCTCGCCGACGCGACGGCGTTCATCGAGGAGATGCGCCGGCTCGGGGTGCGCATCGCGCTCGACGACTTCGGGGCGGGCGCCTCCTCCTTCGGCTACCTGAAGGTGCTGCCGGTGGACCTGCTCAAGATCGACGGGCAGTTCATCCGCGATCTGGTGGACGATCCGCTGGACGCCGCGGCCGTGCGCTGCTTCCGCGACGTCGCGCGCGTCATCGGCGTGAAGACCGTCGCCGAGAGCGTCGAGCGGGAGGACGTGCTGGCGATCGTGCGGGAGATCGGGATCGACCTCGCGCAGGGGATGCTGCTGCACAGACCGGAGCCGCTGGATAGCCTGCTTCGACAGGGCGAGGCCACGCCTCAGGAGGAGGTCCCGTGAAGCTGTTCCTGCTGCTCATCGTCGCCGCGATCCTCTGGACCGTTCTGCGCACCCATCTCTATCGACAGGAGACCGAGCGCCGCGAGGACTGACCCGCGCGCGCGGTCGCTGCGGTCACTGAACGGGCGCGTCGAACCAGACCTTCCAGCTCCCATCGGGCTGGCGGCGCCAGAGGGTGACGTACCAGCCGCGGCCCACGTCGGCCCAGCGCCCCTGCGTGTCGCGCTCGGTGGCGACCCAGGTGCCGACGGTGTAGCCCGCGTCCTGCGCGGGAGCGAGCCCGGAGTACACTGGCCGCCAGCGCAGGCCCCGGTCCGGACTGAGCGCCTCGCGCATGGACTCCAGGCTGTCTCGCGGCGAGATTCGACCCTCCGGCCCCCACTGCGCGCCCTCCGGATCGAAGGTGCGGATCCACTCGTCGGCGCCCCCGCGCGCCACCGCCTCGTCGAAGGCGCGGTCCACCACCTCGAGCTCCAGCGCCTCGTCCGCCTTGCCGCGCACGAAGGGCAGATCCTTGCCCTTGCCGTCGGGCCCCTCCACCCGGGCGAGCAGGCGATCGTCGGCGCGGGTGTAGGCGATGCGCACCGGCCAGTCGTGGGCGGGGTTCTCGAAGACCAGGCGCGCGGGATCGGGCGGCAGGAAGCTGACCCGGCTCTCGCCCCCCGGCATCGCGGTGTAGGCGTAGCCGGCGACCGGCGCGCCGTCCGTGTTCAGCGGGCCGAGCAGGAGCACCTCGAAGAAGGTGGTCTTGTCCGCCGTGCCCTCGAAGCCCACCCCGACCAGCATGTTGTCAGCGCGCACCCAGCTCTCCGAGCCGAGCCCGTCCTCGCGCTCCCAGCGGCCGAGCAGCGCGGCGGGCACCTTCGGATCGGCCAGCGGCGCCGCGGGGTTGGAGGCGGTGGCGGCGTGCGCCGTGGGCGGCGCGTCGCGGTGCGCGCATGCCAGCGTGAGGAGAAGGGGAAGCACAGGCATAGGAGAGGCTAACCGGCCAGCCCTCGCCCGTCGTAGGATGCGCGTCCGAGGTGCCCGTGAAGCTCGAGCTCGTCCACCCTGTCCGTATCGAGACCTGGCCCATCGACGGCCGCCGCATCACCCGCGTCTTCGTCGGAGATCGCGAGGTCCCCGCCGAGCCCATGGTGATGGAGGCCGCCGCCCGCATCGCCATCGGCGCCGCGCTCTCCGATGATCAGCTGCGCAAGCTGGCGGAGATCGGCGCGCTGGTGCCCGCCAGCGTCCCGGCCCAGGTGCCCGACCGCGTCGCGCTGCGGCCGGAGGTGGCGATGGACCTCGAGCTCCGACCGGGCGCCGCCAGCTCGCCGCTCGGCCCCGGCGCGCGCCCCGTGCTCCCCGACCAGAGCCTCCCGGTGGACCTCTTCGTGCCGCCCCTGCGGCTGGCCGCCCTGCAGCGCCTGTCGCGGAAGGTCCAGGAGAGCTGGGCGCTCATGGCGCGGGCGGCCAGCGCGCGCGGCAAGATCCTCGATCCAGAGGTCGCCGCGGAGGTGCTCTCCGCCGTCGCCCGTGAGCAGATGGAGATGGACCCCATCCTCCGCCTCACCCTGGAGGAGGTCGAGGGCGAGCCCTTCTGCCTGCGGCCGGTGCTGCCGCTCCAGGACGAGCGGGTGCAGTACCCCATCGAGACCCTGGTCTTCTTCGGCGACCGCAACCGTGCCGTCGCGGCGCGCGCCCCTGGGCACCGCTGCGGGGTGGCTGCGCCCGAAGACCTCGCCGCCGTCGGCACGCTGCTCGGGCTGCTGGGGCGCGGGATCCACGGCCAGGAGGCGAAGGCCCTGCTCGGCGAGCACGCCCCGCGCGTGGTGGGTCTGACCCGCTCCCTGCTGGCGACGGGGGCTGGTGAGCGCCGCGCCGGAGCGCCCGGCCCTGGCCGATCTCCCCGACGGCTGCGTGCAGCACCTCGGACACGCCACCCTGCTGGCGCGCCTCGGCGAGGACGTCGTGCTCATCGACCCCTGGCTGCCGCCCGCCAGCGCCACGGACCGGCCGCGCCTGCCCTCCACCACGGATCTGCCGCGCCTCTCGGCCATCCTGCTGACCCATCACCACTGGGATCATCTCAATCTCGAGACATTCCTACGCTTGGATAAATCTGTGCCGGTCTACATCCCGGCCCAGCCGGACGGCCTCGCGCTGGCGCCCCGCAGCGCGACCTTGTTGAAGAGCCTGGGGTTTCAGCAGGTCCACACCCTGGCCTGGGGGGCGGAGCTCAACCTGCCCGGCGGGAGGATCGTCGCCCTCCCCTTCTATGGCGAGGACCCCACCCGCCTCGGCTGGGCGGGCAACACCTACCTGCTCGAGCGGGGTGGGCAGCGCGCGCTGGTGCATGTCGACAGCGGCACCGACGCGCTGGGCCGCAGCCTGATCAGCACGGGCGCGCTGGCGGAGGCCCGCGCCCGCCATGGCGACATCGGCACCGTCTTCGCCACGCGGCGTCAGGAGCTGGGCGCCATGGTGGAGCACGGCTGGCACTTCCTGCTCCGTCCGGCGTCCGAGTGGGCGCGAACCGCTGAGAACGCCTGTAACGACGCCCACTTTCTGGGGTCGCTCGCGGCGGCGGCCGGCGCGCGGCGCCTCGTCCTGTACAGCGAGGGCGGCCACGACGCCTACCCCACCGACACGGACTTCCTGCGCGGCAGCCATCCGAGGGCGCGCGACCGCGCGCTGCAGCACCTCTGGGACGACGAGGACACCATCCGCGCGCAGGTGAACGCGGCCGGGGCGGAGCTCACCCTGTCCGAGCCCTATGACCGGTTTCCGCTGGACGGCTGAGGCCGGAGCCTCGGGCGCTCAGTCTCCGGTCAGCCAGTTCCAGGCGCTGGAGATGCCGTTGCCCACGGCGCCCGCCGCGTTGGAGATCCCGTTGCCCGCCCAGCTCGCGGCGCTGGAGATCCCGCTGCCCACGGCGCTGGCCGCGTTGGAGACCCCGCCGACGACGGTGTCGGTGAGGTTGAAGTCCTTCGGCATGATGCCGGTCTCGTCCAGCAGGGTCTGCAAGCCGAGCCCACCCACCGGCAACATCGCCAGGGACATGAGCGGATCCTCGCTCTTCAGGTCGAAGCTGATCGGGCCGACGTCGCCGCCGAAGCCGTACTCGCGGTGGCCGTCGTTGTCGCTGTCCGACCAGTGCAGGCGCCCGGCCGCGCCCACGCCGAAGCTGGCGCCGAGACGAACCTGGCTGTCGTTGGCCCTGTCCTTCGTGTTCTCGCCGAAGCGCACCGCGCCGCCGATGACCTGCGCCCCCGCGCCCACCGTGGCGCCGTCCTGACCCACGCTGGCCTCGGCGTTGGCGTTGAACACGCCCATCTCGCCGCCCAGCCAGTAGTTGTCCGGCGTCTTGCCGTTGAACATGTTGGCGTCGGCCTTGCCGCCCAGACGGCGCGAGCCCGGCGCGCCCATCATGCCGATCTCGGCGTTGGCGTTCAGCACGTCGAGCGCGGCCCCGTTGCTCCACTGGTTCTTCATCAGGCCGAAGCCGGCCTGAATCGACCCCGAGTCCATCGTGCTCAGGTGCGCGTAGGGTCCCGCCGGCTGACCATTGTTGGCGCGATCCGGCCGCCAGCCAGCGCTCCACATCGGCGCGGGCGCGACAGGGTCTGTGCTCTGCTGAGGGGTCTGGCGGGTATGGGCCATAGGAGACTCCGAAGACGCGGCGGGACGGCGGGACGAGGTGCGGCCTCCGATGATCGTAGTGGCGGCGGGCACATCGGGTCAAGCCCGATGATCTGCGCCAGCACGATCCGTCCATTCCGACCGTCGGCAGCGACCTTTGCCCGTCTGAGCGCGCGCACACGGCCGCCCCGCCGCCCGCGCGACCGGCCCACCTCGCCCCCGCGACGCGCGGAGACGAGCCCGCCTCGCGTGTTCAGATTAGTAGACTCCCTCCTCACGCATCGGTCCCTGGAGACGACATGGCCTCGTTCACGACCTTCACCCGCGCGCTGCTGCCCGCCCTCCTGCTCGGTCTCGTCGGCTGTGAGCAGTTTGAGGGCCTGTTCTCGGACGACGCCCCCGAGGAGGCCGCGACCGAGGCGGGCGCGCCGGTCACCCCGAGCACCGCCACCCCCACCGCGGCCGCCCCCACGGCCAAGGCCGGCCAGGGCGCCTGGCGGACGCTGGTGATCCTGGACACCTCGGCCGATCGCTCCTTCTTCGCGCCCGAGCAGGCGCTCACCAAGGCGCTGGAGGGCACGGGCATCGGCGTGACGCGCGCCTGGGCGCTCGGGCCGGTGGAGATCAAGAACGACGCGGGCGAGGTGATCGGGACGACCGATCTCAAGACCGTCACCGACCAGGCCAAGGGCTACGTGCTCGTCGAGGACGGGCGCCCCCCGGACTTCGTCGCGCCGGCCTCGCTGCCCTTCGTGCTTCAGCAGGCCACCTCGTACTTCGACACCCCGATCAAGATGAACAACGGTCGCGCCGCCGGATCCGGCGGCGGCATGGGGATGCGCCAGGGCAAGGGCGCCAAGCAGGGCGGCCCCGCGGCCCCCGCCGCGGCGGGCCAGCGCCTGAAGATGCAGAAGGGCGAGAACGGCATGACGGGCGCGCGCAAGATCGGGACCAAGGCGGGCCCGGGCGGCGCGGCCACCGAGGCTGCCGCTCCCGCGGCGCCCTCCAGCGACGAGTAACGACGCCTGCACGGAGGCGCGAAGGCTGTGTTAAGAAGGGCGGGAACAGGAGTCCCCCCATGGGTCTACGCAGCCTCGCGAAGAAGGTGGTCGGTCGCGTCCTCGGCAATGAGCCGGCGCCAAAGCCGGCCTCTCGCCCCAGCTCCCCTCCCCCCAACGTCAGCTCGCCCATCAAGGTGGTCGAGGTCGCTCCGGGCGAGCCCGTGGCCGACGGCGAGGCCCTGGCGACCATCGAGTGTGGCGCCCAGGAGCTGAAGGAGCGCCTGGACGCGGGCGAGAGCGTCGTCATCGTGGACGTGCGCGAGCCCTTCGAGACCCAGCAGGGCATCCTGCCCAACGCGAAGCTCATCCCCCTGCGCCAGCTCACCGAGCGCTGGGAGGAGCTGAAGAACGCCGACGAGATCGTCTGCTACTGCGCGGGCGGCGGGCGCTCGCTGGAGGCCGCCACCTTCCTGCGCCAGAAGGGGCTGTTCAACGCCACCAGCATGGAGGGCGGCATGTTCGCCTGGCGCAGCATCAGCGGCCAGGTCGTCATGCCCGCGGACAGCGCGCCGCGGTGAGCGCCCCCCAGCGCGTGGACGACTGGGTCGTCGTTGGCCGCGGGCGGGTCGGCACCCTCCTCGCCGCGCTGGCCGAGCGGGCGGGCCAGCCCTGCGAGACCCTTGGTCGCGGCGATCTTCCTGGGTCTCTGGCCAGACCCATCGCCGGCACGCCGATCGTGGTCTGCACGCGCAACGACGATCTGGAGGGCCTGCTCGGCCACGTCGCGCCGCAGCGCCGGGCGGACCTGGTCTTCGTGCAGAACGGGATGCTCCTCCCCTGGCTCGGCGAGCGGCGGCTGGACCGCTGCACCCAGGGGCTGCTCTACGTGGCGGTGCCGAAGGTCGGCGCCCGGCCCGAGCCCGGCGGCGAGAGCCTGTTCTGGGGCCCGCACGCCGAGCAGGTGGCGGCGCTGCTGCGCGGCGGCGGGATCGCGGCGCGGGCCACGACCGACGCGCAGGAGTACAGGGCGGCGGTGGCCTACAAGTTCGCCTGGAACGCGGTCTTCGGGCTGCTGGGCGAGGCGACGGGACAGCCAGTGGGCGCGCTGGCGGCGGCGGAGGCCGAGGCGGTGCGCGCGCTCTGCGCGGAGATGACGCCCGTGCTGGCGACGGCGCTGGAGGTCGACCTGAAGGCGGGCCCGCTGGCGGAGCACGCCCTGGCCTACGCGCGCGAGATCCCCGACTATCGCGCGACGCTCAAGGAGCAGCGCTGGCGGAACGGCTGGCTGGTCCAGGCGGCCGAGGCGCAGGCCGTCGCGCTGCCGCAGCACGCCGCCTGGCTCGCGCGCGCAGGGGCGCGCTGAGGTGGCGGAGAACCCGCTGGTGAAGCTGCCTGCGGCGCTGCCGGTGCTGGCGGCGGCCAATCAGCTCCGCCGGAAGATCGAGGGGAAGATCCGCGGCTTCGACGTCATGAAGTGGGCGGAGGTCCCCTATGGCCCGGACCCGGCGCAGCGCCTCTGGTTCTGGCAGCTCAACGATCTCGGGCCGCGCGACGGCTGGCCCGCCGTCCTGCTCATCCACGGCGGCGGCTGGGTCGAGGGGAGCTGGGAGGCCTTCGAGAGCCTGGGCCCCACCCTCGCCCACCGCGGGCTGATGGCCGTGGCGATGGACTACCGGCTGGGGCCGACCCACCGCTGGCCGGCGCAGCGGGAGGACGTGGCGCTGGCGCTGGAGACGCTCCGCTTCGCCCAGGTGGACCAGGAGCGGGTCGCCCTCTGGGGGCACTCCGCGGGCGGACATCTGGCGCTGGACGCCGCCTTTCGTGCGCCGGAGCTCATCCGCTGCGTCGTCGCCCTGGGCGCGCCCAGCGATCTCGTGCGCCTGGACGAGGAGGGCAAGGACGACCTCGGCCAGATCTTCGACCGCGGGCAGCTCCGCGAGGCGAGCCCCCTCCACCACGCGGTCGGCGAGATCCCGCCCACGCTGCTCGTCCACGGCGAGCGCGATCGGATCGTCTCCGTCGCCCAGGCCCGCGCGCTCCAGCAGGCGCGCCCGGATCGCGTCGAGCTGCTGGAGATCCCGGACGGCGACCACGGGCTGCGCTGGCCCATCCGGGCGGCGCTCTCGGCGCGCCAGCAGGCCATCGACTGGATGATCACGAAACTGGAGCCAGCGCCGCGGGGCAGCAAGTGGAAGATCCGCCGGAAGAAGAAGGCCAAAGCGGACTAGCTCAGCGGTCAAACCCAGCGGTCAAATCCAGCGCTCAACGTTCAGAGCTGGTCTTCGGGCGCCCACTCGCCCGCCAGATGCACCTCGGGCTCCAGCCTCACGCCGAAGCGCTCGGCGACGGTGTCGCGGGCGCGCCGGATGAGCCGCAGGGCGTCGGAGGCGCGGGCTCCCCCGAGGTTCACGATGAAGTTGGCGTGCTTCTCGCTGATCTGGGCGTCTCCGCAGCGCGCGCCCTTCAGGCCGGCGGCCTCGATCAGGCGGCCGGCGTGGTCCGCGGGCGGGTTCTTGAACACGCTGCCGCAGGAGGGGAGCTCGAGGGGCTGGGTGGCCTTGCGGCGCGCCAGGTGCGAGAGGATCTCGGCGCGCTCCTCCTCGACGCCCTCGGCGCTGAGGCGCAGGGTGACGGTGGCGAGGACGGCGCCGGCGGGCAGGTCGGCGTGACGGTACCGGAAGGCGAGCGCCTCGGCGGAGCGCGTCTGGCGCCCTCCCCCCGGGAGGACGAGCTCCACCGACCGCACGCGCGCGCCGATCTCGCCGAGGGCCGTCCCCGCGTTGAGGCGGATGGCGCCGCCCATGGTCCCAGGGACGCCGGCCAGCGCGGCCAGCCCGCCCAGGCCCTGCTGCTCCAGGCGCCTCAGCAGCACCGCGTTGGCCAGGCCCGCGCCGGCGACCACATGAGGGACACCATCCTCGACGAAGAAGCGCGCCTCGCGCAGCTCGCCCACGAGGCGCAGCGTCACGCCGCGGATGCCGGCGTCGCTCACGAGGAGGTTGCTGCCGTTGCCGATCACGGTGACGGGCGCGCCCAGGGACAGCACGCTCGCCAGCTGCGCCGTCGTGCCGACCTCCACCCAGAGGTCGGCGGGCCCGCCCATGCGCCAGAAGCCCTGCCGCGCCACGGGGACATCCGGGCGCGGCTCGAGGCCCAGCGCGAGGAGCGCGTCCTGGACCTCGGCGCGGGCGAACATCAGGCCTTCCCGAGCAGGCGCTTGAGCAGCCCGGTGTCACCCTGGAGGGCGACCCGCTGCGTGTACAGCTCCATCCCGCGCGCGCCGCCCAGCTCCTCGCCGCCGCCCGCGCG
>CAZKWG010000120.1:0-13905 GCA_964556105.1 uncultured Enterobacterales bacterium
GCGCTGGACTTCGCGGGCGGCGGGCTGGCGGTCGACAGGGTGGGCTCGGGTGGAGCGCTCACCTCGGGCTCGGTCACCGCAGGGGGCGAGACGACGGCGGCCGCAGGAGCAGCCTCGACCGGCGCAGCGGGGGCAGGCACCGCCGCCGGCGCGGCCACCTCAGCCGCGGGCGTGGGCGCGGCGACCGGGGGCGCGGACGTCCCCCGAAGCTGCAGCAGCCCCACCACCCCAAAGGCCAGGGCACCCCCCAGCAAGAGCAGCGCCATCCCGACCGCGACGGCGCCGATGATGAGCTTCTTCCGGTTGTCCATGACCGCAGGGAGGGCCCCGGTGGGGATCTGGATGATGGTCGAGCTCGAGGGCACGTCCGCGCGCAGCGTCCCGGGGATGCTGCCATCCGAGAGCGCCGAGAGATCGGCGATCAGATGGCTCATGTCCGGGTAGCGCTCCTCGGCGCGCTTGGCGAGGCAGCGCTGGAGCACGGCGTCCACACCCGGCGGGAGATCGAGGTCGGGGGCGACGCTCTCCAGCGTGGGGATGGGCTGGGTGAGGTGCGCCAGGATGGTCGCGGTGGCGGTGGCGCCGGAGAAGGGCGGCTTTCCCGTCAGCAGGCAGAAGAGGGTCACGCCCATGGCGTAGATGTCGGCGCGGTGGTCCACCGGCTGACCGCGGGCCTGCTCCGGCGCGATGAAGTGCGGGGAGCCCAGCACCATGCCGGCGCTGGTCAGGTGCTGGTCGTTCTCCGTGAGCTTGACCAGCCCGAAGTCCACCACCTTGACCTGCTCGCTGCCGTCCTGGTCGCGGTAGAGCATGACGTTGGACAGCTTGATGTCGCGGTGGATGATGCCGCGGTTGTGCGCGTAGCGCAGGGCGGCGGCCGTGAGGAGCGCGATGCGCAGCGCCCGCTGGAGCGGCAGCCGTCCGGCCTCCTTGAGCACGTCCGAGAGGCGCGGCCCGTCCACGAACTCCATCGCCAGGAAGAAGCGCCCGTCCTCGGTCTCGCCATAGTCGAAGAGCACGACGATGTTCGGGTGGTTGAGCGTGGCCAGCGTGCGAGCCTCGAGCCGAAAGCGCTCTTCGAAGCTGGCCTCTCCTTCAGCGTCCTCCACCAGGGGAACGAGGATCTTCAGCGCCACGGGGCGCCCCAGCGGCACCTGCGTCGCCAGGTAGACGCCTGACATGCCTCCCCGCGCGATCAGCCGCTCAATCTTGTACTTTCCCGCGAACAGGGAGCCAGAAGGGAGCTCGTCCCAGCGGCTGCCACGGGGCCGGCTGGCCCGCTCCGCGTCTTCGGGTTGGGCCGACCCATGTGCCCGGCCGGGGTTCTCACGTTCTCGCATGAGCGGGAGCTTATCACGTTAGCGAGCGCTCTCCTCAACGGGCGCCAGCGTCGCCATGATCTCCCCCTCGGCGACGCGCTGTCCATCGACCTCGGCCCTGGCCGAAAATTTCCAGATCCCGCGCTTCTCGAAGAGCTTCTCCACGGTGATCACCACCGTGTCGCCGGGCGTCACGGGGCGACGGAAGCGCATCCCGTCCAGGCCGAGCAGGTACACGCCCCGACCGGTCCAATCCGGGCGCGACGTGAGCGCGATGATGCCGGCGACCTGCGCGAAGGCCTCGTCGATGTACACGCCAGGAAGGATGGGGCGCCCCGGGAAGTGCCCCTGAAAGGCGGGCTCGTTGGCGGACACGCACTTGATGGCGACCGCCCGCACCCCCGGCTCGTGCTCGAGGATCCGGTCGATCATCAGGAAGGGGTAGCGGTGGGGTAGCAGCTTCAGGATGCCCTGGATGTCGATCACGTCTCCCCCTTCGCGGCCAGCCGCGCCTCGAGCTCCAGCACCCGCGCCTCGAGGGTCCGCATGCGCGTGAGCAGCTCGGGCAGCTCGCCAAAGGCCGTGGCGGCCCGCAGCCATCTCCGGTGCTCGATGGCCGGCGTCCCCGTAACCTTCGCGCCGGCGGGCTGATCATCGTGGACGGTGCTGGAGGCGCCGACCTGCACGCCGTCTCCAATCTCCAGGTGACCGAGCACCGCGGCGCGCGCGCCCAGCGCCACCCCCCGGCCCAGGCGGGTGCTGCCGGCGACGCCGGAGAAGGCCACGAGCAGGTTGTGTTCGCCCACCTCGGCGCCGTGGCCGATCTGCACTAGATTATCTAGCTTTGCCCCCCGCCGCACGCGCGTCACGGACATCGTGGCGCGGTCCACGCAGGAGTTGGCCCCGATCTCCACGTCGTCCTCGATGATCACCGTCCCGATCTGCGGGATCTTCAGGAGACCCTCGGGCCCGGGAGCGAAGCCGAAGCCCTCGCCGCCGACGACGGCGCCCGGGTTCAGCCAGACCCGATCGCCGAGGATACAGCCCTCACCGACGACGCTGCCGGACATCAGCCGGCCGTCCCGCCCCACGCGCGCGTCCGCGCCGACGACGGCGTTGGCCTCGACGTGGGTGCCGGGGCCAATGACGGCGCCGGGCCCGATCCAGGCGAAGGCCTCGATGCGCGCCCCCTCGACCTGGGCGCCCTCGCCGATCCAGGCCCGCTCGTCGACGCCGGGCGCGAAGGCGGGCCGCTTGTCGAAGAAGGCCAGCGCCCGCGCGAAGGCCCGATAGGGATCGTCCACGCGGATCAGCGTGAGCCCAGGCGCCGGCGTCTTGCGGTCGATGATGACGGCGCCCGCCCGCGTCGTGGCGAGCAGGCGGACGTAGCGACGGTTGGCCAGGAAGGAGAGATGCCGCTTGTCCGCCTCCTCCAGCCCGAGCATCCCGTCGATCCGAACAGAGTCGTCCCCCTCGACGTCCCCGCCGATGGCCTGTGCGATGGCCCGCAGGACGACGCGCATCGGGCCTATCCGCCGGTCGAGGCGTCGTACCGTTTGACCAGCTCGGCGGTGATGTCGATGCTGTCCATGCTGAAGACGACGGCGCCCTTTTCGATGATCAGCGTATAACCCTTCTCTTTTCCGATCTGGGTGCAGATCATCTTCATCTTGTCCAGGAGGCTCTGCATGAGCTGGCCGTACATGGCCTGCATGTCCTGCTCGGACTGCATGTAGGCCTGCTGGTACTGGGCCTGGGCCTGCATGAGCTCCTGCTCCTTCGCCTTGCGGGCGGTGTCGGAGAGGATGCTGGCCTGCTTGTCATAGTCGGCCTTCATCTGGCGGAGCTGGGCCTCGAACTGGTCCAGGCCGGTCTTCTTCTGCTGGAAGGTGGCGTCCAGCTTCTTCTGGGCCGACTGGCCCTCCTTCGTCTGCTGGATGGCGGACTGGAAGTCCACGACCGCGATCTTCGGCGCCGTCTGCGCGAGGGCGGGGGTCGAGAACGCCATGGCGATGACCATCATCAGCAGCGCGGTGAGTCGAGCGAACATGCAGGCTCCCGGAGGTTGTCAGAACAAGGATCCGATGGAGAAGTCGAAGACGGCCTTACGCTCGTCGTCGAGGGGATTGATCGGGAAGCCCCACTCGAAGCGGAGCGGCCCCATCGGGCTCAGCCAGCGCACGCCGCCGCCGTAGGAGAGCCGGAGCTCGAGCGGGTTGATGTAGCCCGTGCCCCAGGGGTCTCCAAACGCGTTGCCGGCGTCGAAGAAGGCGACCAGGCTGATGCCGGCGGCCTTGATGATCGGGCTCTCCAGCTCGAAGTTGTTCACCCAGATCTGGTCGCCACCGACGACCAGGCGATCCTCGCTGGAGGTCGGGTCGTCCGAGCCGATGAAGCTGGAGCGGAAGCCGCCGTCGTAGCCGGTGGTGCGGATGGCCGGCCCGAGCGAGTACCAGTCGTAGCCGCGCACGGAGTTGATGCCGCCGGCGCGGTAGCGGTGGATGTAGGGGACCACCGAGCCGTCGGTGCTCATGATCGCGCCGAGCGTGCCGTTGTACTTGAAGATGAGCCAGTCGCCCTTGGGGCTGACCGGGTAATAGGTGCGGAGGTTGGCCTTGAACTCGGCGTAATTGAAGTCGCCGCCGAACAGGGAGAGGACCTCGTCCTCGTTGATCCGGAAGCCGCCGGTCAGCTCGCCCGACAGGCTGCCGAAGACGCCGCGCGTGGCGTTGACACGGTTGTTGCGCTTGTCCACGTTGAGCGCGAGGCCCACCGTGCTGGTCAGCCCGTTGCGGTAGAGATCGCCGCCCAACAGGCTCTGCTTGTAGGGGTCGATGGTCGACAGCCCAGTGTCCTGGAAGGTGTAGGTCCCCGACAGGCGCACGTCGTCGCGGCGATCGAGGTAGCGACCGATCGAGAGCGAGCCGCCGCGCTGGTACTCATCCTCGATGTACTGGCGGGCGATCGAGAAGGTGTCGACCGAGAGCGTCCAGCGGGAGTCGAGGAAGTAGGGGTCAAAGAAGGAGAGGTTCCACTGCTGACGCTTCCTGCTGAGGTTCACCTCGGCCCGCATCGTGTAGCCGAGCCCCAGGAAGTTGTTCTTCGCGACGTTCCCGGTGAACATGAAGTTCTCCAGGTTGGAGAACCCCGCGCCGACCGAGAAGCTGCCCGTGGGCTGCTCCGAGACGTCCACCTCGAGATCCAAGGTGCCGGGCTTGACCCCGTCGCCCTTCTTGACGTTGGCGAACTCGATCTTCACCTCTTCGAAGTAGCCCAGGCGATCCAGGCGCGAGCGCGCCTCGTTGACGGCGCTCTTGCGGAAGATCTCGGCTTCGTTGATGGGGATCTCGCGCCGCACGACCTTGTCGAAGGTGGGGTCGTTGCCCGTGATGTCGATGCGACCGAGCAGGTAACGGTCGCCCTTCTCCACGTTCAGCGTGAAGTCCACGATCTTCGTCGTGGGATCCGCGTCGTCGATGGGGATGACGTTGGGGAAGGCGTAGCCGGCGTCGCCGTACAGGTCCGTCAGCTCGGCCATCGCCGTCTGCAGCGTGCTGAGCTTGAAGGTGTCGCCCGTCTTCAGCGGCGGATGGCGCTCGTTGAAGGAGAGCCACCCGTCTCCGCCCGACTCCCACCCTTCCGGCAGCGGCCCGTCGCCCGCCCTCTTCTTCGCCCGCTCGTAGCGCTGGCGCATGGTCTTGGCGGTCTCGCCGCGCACGATCTCCATCGCCGCGGCCTCCGTCAGCCCCTGCTCGGGGACGAAGTCGCCCTCCACCCGAATCTGACCGAGCTCGTACTGCGGCCCTTCATCGACATGAATGGAGATGGTGATCGCCCGCTTGTCCGGCGTCAGGTAGACCTTGGGCGGGTCCACCTTGACCTGCACGTAGCCCTCCTCCAGATAGATCTGGCGGACGATCTGCGTGTCGGCCTCGAGGTTCTCCTCTTTGAAGGCCCCGGAGTTGGTCAGGAAGCCGAAGGGCCCGGCGGCCTTGGTCTGCAAGAAGCGGCGGATCTTCCGCTCGGGCAGGTTCTCGTTGCCGGTGATGTCGATGGTGCGGACCAGGACCTTGCGCCCCTCGGTGATCTCGAAGGTCAGATCGACCTGATCGCGGCCTACCGGCACGATCTTCGGCTCGACGCGCGCAAGGTAGAAGCCCTTCTCCACGTACTTGGCGCGGATGGCGGCCACGTTGCTCTGCACCTGGGTCTCGTTGAGCACCTCGAAGCCGATGATGTCGATGGCCTCGCGGAGGGACTCCTCGTCGATCTTCTTGTTCCCCTCGATCTTCACCTCGCGCACGGCGCTCTTCTCGTCCACCTGGTAGGTGACGATCACGCCCTCGCCGGCGGGAGAGGGCGCGACATCGACGCGGACGTCGTCCACCACGCCGGTGCCGTAGATGGCCTGGATGTCGCGCTGGACCATCCAAGGGGCCAGGGCGTCGCCCACGCGGGTCTGGACCGCGGCGCGGATCACCGCCTCGTCCAGGCGCCGAAGTCCGGAGACCTGGATCGTGGCGACGCGCCCGGAGGCGACGGCCGGCGTCTCGAAGCCATCGGGGATGTCGAGCGGCGAGATGCCGTCCAGGCTCTGCGCGCTGGCCAGCCCGGAGAGGGCGACGAGCAGGAGCGGGCTCATGCGCTCTCCTCGAGCTGGCCCAGCACGAGCTTCAGCTGACGCGGGAACCGCTGCGCCAGCTCCGAGGAGTGCGTGACCACGATCAGCGTCGTGCCGAACTCCTCGTTCAGGTTCAACAGGAGCTCGAGCACATCCTCGGCCGTGCCCGGGTCGAGGTTGCCGGTGGGCTCGTCGGCGAGCAGCAGGCCGGGGCGCTGGATCAGGGCGCGGGCGATGGCCACCCGCTGCTGCTCGCCCCCGGAGAGCTCGCCAGGGCGATGGGTCAGCCGCCCCTCCAGCCCTACGCGCGCCAGCAGCGCGCCGGCGCGCTCGCGGGCCTCACGCATGGGCATGCCGGAGATCAGGGCCGGGATCGCCACGTTGTGGAGCGCGTCCTGGTCTGGCAGCAGGTGATGGAACTGGAACACGAACCCGACCTCGCGGTTCCGCAGCGCGTCGATCTCCGCGGGAGGCCGGGCGAACACGTCGCGACCGCCGAACCGTATCTTCCCAGTGGTGGGTCGGTCCAGTGTCCCGAGGATGTGCAGGAAAGTAGACTTGCCCGAGCCCGAGCGCCCCTGGATGGCGATGCGCGCGCCCCGGTCGATTTGAAGGTCGAGACCGCGCAGCACGGCCAGACGCTGACCGCCCTTGTGGTACTCCTTGGTGAGCCCCTCGACCTGAACATCAAAGCCGCCCATTACTCGTACCTGAGCCCTTCGATGGGGTTGAGGCGAGAGGCGGCCGAGGCCGGGTAGAGCGTCGCGAGAAACGCGATCACCACCGCGACCACAGCGACCAGCCCCACGGTCTGGTAGTCCACCACGACCGGGAGCTTGTCCAGATAGTAGACATCTGTATCCAGAGGATATTCATACCGTTTGAGCGCCTCGCACCCCAGGAGGCCGATCACCGTGCCCACCACGCTGCCGATCACGCCGACGATCAGGCCCTCGAGCATGAACACCACGCGGATCATCCAGCTCGAGCAGCCCATGGCGCGCAGGATGGCGATCTCGCGGGTGCGGGTCAGGACGATCAGGATCAGCGTACCCGCGATGTTCAGGCTCGCGACCGCCACGATCAGCGAGAGGATCAGGCCCATTACTATTTTCTCTAGTTTTAGCGCGGCGAACAGGTTTCGGTTCATGCTCTTCCAGTGCATGACCGTAAACGGGTAGGACAGCTTCTCCTCGAGATCTTTCGCCATGGTCTCGACGGCGTCGATGTCCTTGACCCGCGCCTCGACCCCGGTGACGGTGTCGCCCAGGCGCAGGAAGTCCTGCGCGTCGGGGATGGCGATGTAGACCCACTTGTTGTCGTACTCGTACATCCCGGAGTCGAAGAGGCCCGCCACCCGGTACGAGCGCACGTAGGGCGTCGGGATGCCCATGGGCCCAGTGCCACCGCCGACCGGGTTGATGAGGAAGACGCGATCACCGGGGTAGACCTTGAGCAGCTCGCCCAGATCTTCGCCGATGATGATGCCGGGCACGACCTCGGTGTCGTCGGCGCTCTGGACGATGCCGCGCGGCGGGGTGCGCAGGGTCTGCAGCGCCTCGCGGCGGTCCTCCTCGTCGATGAGCGGGCCGGTGGTGCCGATGGTCAGGTTCTTCTGGAGATCGATGACCTCGCCGCCCGCCACGACGTCCAGGCCCCACAGCACGACGCCAGTGCTGGCCCAGTCGCTGCGGATCATCGCCTCGGCGTAGATGAAGGGCGCCGCGGCGACCACCCCCTCCTCGGCGGCGACCTTCTCGGTGACGGGCGCGTAGTCGGGGAAGGGCCCGGTGAAGTTCCGCACGACCAGATGGGCGTTGGCGCCGAGGATCTTGTCGCGCAGATCAATCTCGAAGCCCTCCATCACGGCCAGAACCATGATCAGCGCGGCGACCCCCACCGTCACGCCGACGATGGAGATCCCGGTGATCACGCTGATTCCGGCCTCGTCCCTGCGCGCGCGCAGATGAGAGAGGGCGACGAGGAGAGCGAAGCGCATTCAGGCCTGCGAAGAAGGGGCTGGATCCGGCGTGGAACCCGCCGGGGTCGGCTGGGATTCCCCGCTCTCCGCGAGCGCGCCGCGATCAGCCAGCGCGGGCCGCAGCGTAGGGAAGAGGATGACGTCGCGGATGGACGGCTGGTTGGTCAGCAGCATGACGAGGCGGTCGATGCCGATGCCCTCGCCCGCGGTCGGCGGCAGCCCGTAGGTCAGCGCGTGGATGTACTCCTGGTCGAAGTACATCGCCTCCTCGTCACCGCCGGCGCGCGCCGAGGCCTGAGCGGCGAAGCGCTCGGCCTGGTCCACCGGATCGTTCAGCTCGTTGAAGCCGTTCCCGCACTCGCGACAGGCGATGAAGAACTCGAAGCGGTCGGCGACCGTCGGGTCCTGGTCGTTCTTGCGCGAGAGCGGGGAGATCTCGGTCGGGAAGTGCGTGATGAAGGTGGGCTGAACCAGGGTGGGCTCGACGTACTCGTCGAAGAACCACTCGAACCAGCGGCCCGGGGTCGTGGGCATCGGGGCGTTCGCGTCCTTCGGGTGATCCTCGAGCCAGCGCGCGCGCAGGGCGACGGGGTCGCGGAGCTGCTCCGCGCTCAGGCCCGTGGCCTCGCCGATCGCCTGGGCCATCGGGACGCGGCGCCAGGGCTTGCCGAAGTCCACCTCGTGCGGGCCGATCTGGACGACATCTCCGCCACAGACCTCGCGCGCGACGCCGCGAATCAGCGCCTCGGTCATGTCCATGAGGTCCTCCCAGGTCGCGTAGGCCTGGTAGAACTCCAGCATGGTGAACTCGGGGTTGTGCTGGGTGTCGATGCCCTCGTTGCGGAAGTTGCGGTTGATCTCGAAGACCCGCTCGAAGCCGCCGACGACGAGGCGCTTCAAGTAGAGCTCCGGCGCGATGCGCAGGTAGAGCTGCATGTCGAGGGCGTTGTGGTGCGTCACGAAGGGGCGGGCGGCCGCGCCACCGGGGATGACCTGCATCATCGGGGTCTCGACCTCGATGAACTCACGGTCCTCGAAGAAGCGGCGGATGAGGCGGACGATCTGCGAGCGCTTCCGGAAGACGTCCGCGCTGTCCGGGTCCATGAACAGGTCCACGTAGCGGTGGCGGTTGCGGAACTCAGGGTCCGTCACGCCTTTCCACTTGTCGGGCATGCTGGCCATACACTTGCTGGCCAGGGTGAAGCGGCTGGCGGCCACCGAGGCCTCGCCGGTGCGCGTGACCATCAGCCGGCCCGTGACGTGGACATGATCGCCCAGATCCAGCTTCTTCCACACGGCGAAGCCGTCCTCGCCCACGGCGTCCTTGCGGATGTAGACCTGCAGGCGCCCCGTGCGATCCTGGATACGCGCGAAGCCGGCCTTGCCCATCTCGTTCTTCGCCAGCACGCGGCCGGCGATGGTGACGACGGTGGGGTCCGCGCTCAGCTCGGGCTCCGCCCGGTCGCCGATCAGCGCACGAACCTGCGCCAGACTGTGGGTGAGCTTGAGCCCGTGCGGGTAGGGCGGGATGCCTTCTGCGCGCAAGGTGTCGAGCTTCGCGACGCGCGCCGGATCGAAGTCCACCATGGGGACGCTCCTTGGACCTCGCCGCATAACCTGTCCGGGGCCACGAGGGGCCCGACGCACCATGCTCCCTCCACCGGCGCCTCGAACCTGATACAATGCGCGCATCATGACCAGGACCGCCAAGCTCATCGTCGTCCTCCTCGTGCTCCTGATCGTCGTCGGCGTCGTCGGCGCCGTGTTGATGGTCGGCGTCCTCAAAGAAAAGACCGATCCCGTCGTCGCGACGACCGGGGGCGGAGACCAGGGCGCGCCGAAGCCCCCGGCGAGCGGCGAGACCCTGGAGCGAATCCGCGCGCGCGGTGAGCTGATCGTGGTGACCGACACGGGCACGCCGCCCTGGATCGGCTCGCCGCCCATGTATTTCCCGAACCTGGACGGGCAGCCGGACGGCTTCGACTACCAGCTCGCGCTGCAGATCGGCGACGCCATCGGCGTGCCGAAGGTGAAGCTGGTCCACAAGCTCTACGACGAGTTCGAGGCCGCGCTGACCGAGAACGAGGACGCCGATCTGGTCATCGGCGGCTTCACGCCCTATCCCGCGCCGGGCATCGCCTGGTCCGAGCCCTACCTGGAGTACGGGCTCTGCTTGCTGGTGAAGTCGGACGCCGCCATCCAGACCACCGCGGACCTGACCGGCAAGTCCATCGCCATCTACGAGGACGAGGCGGCGGAGCGCGAGGTCAACAAGCTCGTGAAGGGCTACAAGAAGCTGACCCGGCTGGACGGCGGCTACTGGGATCTCCTCGTCTCCGGCCAGATCGACGCCTTCCTCTACGACTATCCCTTCGCGGTGGCCGAGCTGCTGACCTGGTATCAGCAGAACCCGCATCGAACGGGCTCTATCCGCATCGCGCAATACAACCTGACGGACTCCACCTACGCCGTGGCGGTGCGCAAGGAGGACACGGATCTGCTGGCGGCGGTCAACGACGCCATCCGGGCCTGGCGCGCAGGCGACGCCTACGGCGAGGCGGTGCGGAAGTACCTGTCGAACCAGGATCTGCCCGAGGCCGCGGCCAGCGTGCCGACCAGCGGCTACACCGTGGCGGCGGGCGACACGCTGGCGAACATCGCCACGCGCAAGCTGGGCAGCAGCGAGCGCTGGACCGAGATCTGGAAGCTGAACCGCGACCGCTTCCCCAACCCCAACCTGATCGAGGTCGGGGACATCCTGACCATGCCGGCCGATGCTCAGGGCGGGTGAAAAACTCGGCGACTGGATCGTCGATGGCAACCTGGGTCAGGGCGCCACGGGTTCCGTCTATCGGTGCCACCATGTGGTGACGGGTCGTCTGCGCGCCGCCGTCAAGGTGATCAAGCTCGAGGACGTGCAGGAGGGCGGCCGCTGGTTCCTGCGCGAGGTCGAGGCGCTGGCGCGGCTGACCCACCCGAGCATCGTGGCGATCCGCAGCCCCGGCATGGATGTGCAGCGGGGAATGCTCTATATCGCGATGGAGCTGGTCGAGGGCGAGACGCTACTGAACATCCTGCGTCGCGGCCCGCTGCCCGTGCCGATGTTCCGCCGCCTGCTGGGAAAAGTGGCGGAGGCGTTGGCCTTCGCGCACGACCACGGCATCTACCACCGCGACATCAAGCCCTCGAACATCATGCTGCGGCCCGACGGCTCGCCGGTCCTGGTGGACTTCGGGGTCTCGGTCGATCTGGAGGCGGGAGAGGAGGCGCCGGAGTCGCGCATCGGCACGCCCTCCTACATGCCGCCCGAGGCCTTCCTCTCCGGCGCGGTTGACCCGGCCAAGGCCGACGTCTACGCCTTCGGGGTGCTGATGTACGAGTCGCTCACCGGCCGACGGGCCTTCGAGCGCTCGGCGGGCGGCGACGAGACCCAGTACAAGGCCATCCGACGCCAGAAGCTGGCGATCAAGGAGCTGGATCCCGGAGAACACATCCCGAGCGACATCCGCGCCCTGGTCCGCGCGGCCACCGAGCCCTGGCCCGACCAGCGCATCGTCGGGATGGCGATCCTCGCCGCCGCGCTGCTGCGGAACGCGGAGGCGGCCTCATCCACGCTGGTGCCCCAGGACGCGGAATTCCCGGTCAACGGGGGCTTCACGCCCTCCCCCACGCCGACCGGGCGGCCGACGAACACGAACCTGCCCATGCCCGCCGACACCTCGACGCGCTCCTCGCTCGGCCTGGACGTCTCGGGGACGATGATCCCCAAGGGCGCGGGCGCCGAAGCCGAGAAGGAGCTGGCGCGCTGGATCGTCGGCGCGGCGATCGCGGCGGTGATCCTCTCGCTGCTGGCGGGCGGGCTGACCTGGTGGTGGCTGGCCAGCCGGCCCTGAGGCGCCCTACTCGGGGTCGCAGGCGCCGTCGCAGGCCTGGATGACCGAACCCGTCTCCAGGAAGAGGGCGCCCATCACCAGCACGCTCTCCAGGTAGACCAGCTCGCCGTGGGGATCGCTGCCCTCCGTCATCGGCAGGTTCTCCTCCGGTACGCGCGGCAGCCCGAAGTCGTAGTCGATGAAGACGTTGCCCTCGTCGATGGGTCCCGAGGCGCCCTCGAGCCCGTAGTGCTCGATGTTGCGGGGCTCGAGGTGGACCGCGCCCATGGAGCGCGCCAGCAGCTCGGACGAGAGGTTCGGCACCTGGTGGTCGCCGATGGCCTCCAGCAGGATGACGCGGTGGGATGGCGTGCCTGGGAGCGTGTCCTCGGTCATGTACTGCGAGTAGCCGGTGGGCTCGGCGCGGTCCCAGAGCATCTGGATCAGACCCAGCACGAGCGCTACGTCGCGCGGGTCCTCGAAGACGTCCACCAGAAAGGGGGTGGCGTAGACGCCCCAGTAGGTGCTGCGCGGCAGCATGAGGCTGTAGCTCTGGCCGGGCACGGCCAGCACGCCGCGGGTGATGTCCGGGCTGACGGCCATGTAGGTGGCGCCATAGATGCCGCCCTGGCTGCCGCCCAGGTAGTAGCGGCGCTCCGGATCGATGGTCGGCTGCCCGCCCAGCCAGGTCTGCTCATCGTCCACCAGCGGCCCCATGGCGGCGCGCAGGGTCAGCACCATGTTCAGGAAGCCCTGCTGGCTGCGGTCGGGGATGGCGGCGAAGCGCAGGATATCCCCGCTGATCGCGGCGCCGGCGATGACGGGGATGTCCTCTCCGCTCATGCCGATCAGATCGGTGGAGATGCCGACGGCGCCGAAGTCGTCGAGCATGGCCATGTAGGCGTCGTTGGCCAGATCGTTGCGGCTGCCGAAGAGCCCGTGCCCATACTGCAGGATCGAGCAGGGCTCGAGCTCACAGGAGTCGGGGATGAGCATCAGAAAAGGGTACTCGAAGGTACCATTCTGCTCGGGCAGGCCGTCCTCGCCGAGCACGAACATGCCGCCGGGATCGCCATCGTCCAGGTAGAGCGGGACGGTGATCGTCCCCTCGATGCGCCGCGCGATGTGGGTGTAGGGCGCCTCCTCGACGCTGGTGATCGTGTAGGTCGGGCCCGTCTCGGGCAGCGCGTCCAAGGCGGCGTCGCGCATGGCGAGCAGGCGGCCGGTGTTGCTCTCGCGGCTGGCGGTGGAGAAGTCCCAGGCGATCTGCAGGTCCTCGCGGGCGACGCCCGCGGTCGTCAGATGCCCGAAGATGTCCTCGTAGAGGCCACGCCGGGCCTCGACCGAGGGCTCCGCGCTCTCCGTCCCGTCCCGCAGGGCCAGGAAGACCTCGCTCGGCGCGAGCGCCGCGCCGCTGACGTCCACGACGCCCCGGATGGCGACGATGTAGCGCGCGTCGTCGCGCAGGGGCACCACCGGTCGCAACATCAGCACCCGCGCGCTGTCATCGTCGTGCGACTCGTCCAGCTCGGCGAAGTGGGGGACGCGCTCGCCGGTCTCGACGTCGAGGATGACCGTCAGCGCGCCCTCGAGGAGCGAGTCCTCCGGCGTGAACGGGCTGACCAGCCCAGCGTCCGTGGCGCCGGGCATGAAGGTCATGGGCCCCGCGCCGGGAGAGAAGCCGTCGGCGGCGTTGAGCAGCTCGGGCGAGGAGCGCACGCCGCTGTTGGAGAGGGGCATCATGCCGTCGGGGATGGCGACGCGGTGGCCGGTGGGCGTGCTCGCGTCCTCGACCAGATAGACGTTGGAGGGGAACGGAAAGCCGCAGTGATCCGGGGCGATAGGGTCGCAGTCGCCGTCCAGGAAGGGGCCGACCAGCGCCACCTCTGGCTGCGCGGTCTCGCCCGTCTCGCCCGTCTCGGCGGGCTGGTCGGTCTCGCCCGGCTCCTGGGTGTCGGCTGGCTGGCCCGTCTCGCCCGGCGGCGAGCCCTTGTCGTCGTTGCAGGCGCCGAGCAGCAGCGCCAGGAGGGTGATCATGGTCGCGTCCTCTGCCCGCGCCGCAGCGACGGGTCTCACAGGAAGAGCAGGAAGGCCGCCGTCACGACGCCGATG
>CAZKWG010000121.1:0-13890 GCA_964556105.1 uncultured Enterobacterales bacterium
GCTCCCATGATTCGTGCTGCCGTTCTTCGCGTCGCCCTGCTCGCCCTCCTCCTGGTGGTCGGTTGCTCCGACGCGGACAAAGTCCCGGAGCAGCAGGACACGGTCGACACCGCGCCGCCAGACGCCCAGGACGAGGACGGGGACGGCTACTACTCGGACGAGGACTGTGACGACGGGAACCCGCAGACGCACCCCGGGGCCGTCGAGATCTGCGACAGCGTAGACAACGACTGCGACGGCAGCGTCGACGAGGGCGTCGAGCGCACCTACTACCTGGACGGTGACGGCGACGGCTTCGGCGACGACGCGAGCGTGGTCAGCGCCTGCAGCGCGCCCGAGGGCGCCGTGGCGGTGGGCAATGACTGCGACGACGCCGACGGCAGCGCCTTTCCGGGCGGCATCGAGCAGTGCGACGGCGTGGACAATGACTGCGACGGGGAGACGGACGAGGACAGCACCAGCGTCTGGTATGTGGACGACGACGGCGACGGCTTCGGCGACCCTGAGCAGCGCCTCGAGGCCTGCGAGCCCCCGGAGGGCTATGTCGCCGACGACACGGACTGCGACGACGGGACGGCCGCCGCCAACCCGGAGGCCGACGAGCTCTGCGACGGGCTGGACAACGACTGCGACGGCGAGCTGGACGAGGACGCCTCCTTCGACGTCTCGACCTTCTACCAGGATCGCGACGAGGACGGCTTCGGGGACGCGAGCCGCACGGCCGAGGCCTGCGCGGCGCCGGAGGGCTTCGTCGAGGACGCCACCGACTGTGACGATCTCGCGTCGGGCACGTATCCAGGCGCCGACGAGCGCTGCGACGACGTAGACAACGACTGCGACGGCTCGGTAGACGAGGACGGCGTGGACGGGCCCGACTGGTATCGGGACGCCGACGAGGACGGCTATGGCGACGCGGCGAGCTCGACCTCGGCCTGCGACGCGCCCGCCGGCTATGTCGGCGACGACGACGACTGCGACGACGGTGACGCCAGCGTCCACCCGGAGGGCGTCGAGACCTGCGACGGCGTCGACCAGGACTGCGACGGGAGCGCGGACGAGGGCGCCTCCGACGCGCTGCCCTGGTATCTGGACGCCGACGAGGACGGCTTCGGCGACGCCACCCTGGTGGCCTACGCCTGCGACGCGCCCGCCGGCTACCTCGCCGACGATCTGGACTGCGACGACGGTGACCCGGCGGTGAACCCGGACGCGGCGGAGGTCTGCGACGGGCTGGACAACGACTGCGACGGGTCGCTGGACGAGGACAGCGCGGTGGACGCCGTCGCCTGGTACCAGGACCGCGACGAGGACGGCTATGGCGACGCGAGCCGCCGCAGCCTCGCCTGTGAGGCGCCCGATGGCTACACCGGCGACGACACCGACTGCGATGATCTGGACGAGGCGGTCTACCCCGGCGCCCCAGAGCGCTGTGACGGCGAGGACGACGACTGCGACGGCGCCATCGACGAAGAAGACGCCATCGACGGCCTCTCCTGGTTCGCGGACACCGACGGGGACGGCTTCGGAGACGGCGCCGAGGAGACGCTGGCCTGCGAGGCTCCGGCGGGGACCGTGTCCGACGACACGGACTGCGACGACACGGACGAGGACATCTTCCCCGGCGCCGATGAGACCTGCGACGACATCGACAACGACTGCGACGGCACGGTGGACGAGAACAGCGCGGTGGACGCCAGCACCTGGTACGCGGACGCCGACGGCGACGGCTTCGGGAACGCGAGCCGCACCCGCGCCGCCTGCGACGCGCCGCTGGGCTACATCGCCGACGCCGAGGACTGTGACGACACGGACGCCGATATCCACCCTGACGCGGATGAGGTCTGCGACGGCGCGGACAACGACTGCGACGACGCCATCGACGAGGACAGCGCGTCCGACGCCGTGAGCTGGTACCAGGATCGCGATGAGGACGGCTACGGCGACGCCAGCCGATCCACCGTGTCTTGTAGCGCGCCCAGCGGCTATGTCGCGAGCGGCGAGGACTGCGATGACCTGGACCCCGGCGCCAACCCGGGCGAGGTCGAGATCTGCGACGACGTGGACAATGACTGCGACGACAGCGTCGATGAGCGCAGCGCCGTGGACGCCAGCGAGTGGTACGCGGACAGCGACCGGGACGGCTACGGCGACGCCGACAGCAGCGTCACCGCCTGCGAGGCCCCCTCGGGCTATCTGGCCGACGACACCGACTGCGACGACGCGGCCTCGGACGTCTATCCGGGCGCCGAGGAGACCTGCGACGACCGGGACGAGGACTGTGACGGCGTCATCGACGCGTCCGCCACCGACGCGCCCACCTGGTACGCCGACGGCGACGGCGACGGCTATGGCGACCCTGCGCGCTCCACCGTCGTCTGCGACGCGCCCTCCGGCTACGTCTCGCGCGCCAGCGACTGCGACGACGCGGCCAGCGCGATCAACCCGGACGCCGACGAGGTCTGCGACGATCTGGACAATGACTGCGACGGCCTGACGGACGACGCCAGCGCGTCGGACATCGGGACCTGGTACGCCGACGCCGACGGCGACGGGTACGGCGACGCGGCCAGCGTGAGCCTGGCCTGCGACGCGCCCGCGGAGCACGTCGCGGACGGCACGGACTGCGACGATCTCGACGCCACCAGCCGTCCGGGCGGGGTCGAGGTCTGCGACGAGGCGGACAACGACTGTGATGGCCGCGTGGACGACGGGGCGGCCGACGCCAGCAGCTGGTACGCCGACGCCGATGACGACGGGTACGGGGACGACGGCGTCTCGGCGACCCGCGCCTGCGAGGCTCCCGCTGGCAGCGTGGCGGACAGCACCGACTGCGACGACACCTGCGCCGCCTGCCACCCGGGCGCCACCGAGATCTGCGACGATCTGGACAATGACTGCGACGACGCGGTGGACGAGACCGGCGCCTTCGGCACCAGCACCTGGTACCCCGACGGCGACGGCGACGGCTACGGGGACGAGGGCAGCGCCGGCCTGGAGCGCTGCGACGCGCCCACGGGCTACACGGACGACGCGAGCGACTGCGACGACACGGACACGGACATCAACCCTGGCGAGACCGAGACCTGCGACGGCACGGACAACGACTGCTCCGGCGACGAGGCGGGCGTGGTCACCTACACCGCGCTCAGCGGCACCGTCACCGACGTCTCCAGCACCTGGGGAGCCGGCACCGCCAGCGCGCCGACCTCCATCACCCTGTCCAGCATCGGCACCCTCGCGATCTGCCCGGGCACCTACTACGTCTCGGTGACCAACAGCGCGACCTCGATGGCGCTCACGGGCGTGTACGGCTCGGACGAGACCGTCCTCTCGGGCGGGGGCAGCAAGCGCACGCTGAGCACGACGCGCTCGCTGAGCGTCACGGGCCTGACCCTGGAGGACGGCTACACCTCGAGCGGCAACGGCGGGAACATCTCGTCCACCGCGACGCTGACGCTCAGCGACGTCATCCTCGCGGGAGGCGACGCCGCGCGGGGCGGAAACCTCTACCTGTCGGGCGCCTCGGCCACCCTGGACGCGGTGGAGATCCTCGGCGGCAGCGCCACCAGCGGCGCAGGCGTCTACGTCACGAGCGGCACGCTGACCGGTGACACCGTCTTCTTCGAGGACAACAACGCGTCCAACGGCGGCGGGCTCTACATCACGGGCTCGACGTCCTCGGTCTCGTTGACGGACAGCTCCATCGCGAGCGGGGCCGCGACCACCTCGGGCGGGGGCGTCTACCTCGCCAGCTCGGCCAGCCTGACGCTGGCGGACAGCGAGATCGTGATGAATTCCGCCGGAACCTCGGGCGGCGGCGTCTACCTGGGCAGCGGGACGACGCTGACCATGACCGGCACCGAGATCGGCGAGAACAGCGGCGGCAGCTACGGCGGCGGCGCCTACCTGAGCGCGGCCACGCTGACCATGAGCGAAGGCTCCAACATCGACGGCAACACCTCGTCTCTGCTGGGCGGCGGGCTCTACCTGACGGGGGGCGCCCGCTTCTCCTGCTCGGGCAGCAGCAGCGCCACGGCGGGCGTCTGGGGGAACTCGGCGCTGCTGGCGGGCGGCGCCTACATGAGCACCTCGGACACCATCACCAGCACGACCTGTGACTGGACCGGGACGACGGACAACACGCTTTATGACATCGTCGTGCTGATCTACTACTACAACAAGGGGAACAACGCGACCTTCACCTGCGACGCGGCGGGCTGCTGAGGCGGGTTGTTGCGGTAGGTGCAACAATCCGTTTTTGTTGTCGCCTCTTCCGTCCCGATCGGGCGTGGCTATCTTTGGAGGAATCTGAGGAGTCTCCGCCGATGCTTCCGCTGCTCACCTCTCCCGTCACCCTGCGCTCCCTCACCCTGAAGAACCGCGTCGTCATGGCGCCGATGACGCGAAGCCGGGCCATCGGCAACATGCCGAACGCGCTGATGGCGACCTACTACGCTCAGCGCGCCGAGGCCGGGCTGATCATCACCGAGGGCACCGCGCCCGCCGCCGATGGCCTCGGCTATGCCCGCATCCCTGGCCTCTTCGACGGCGCCCAGGCCGCCGCCTGGCGTGAGGTCACCGACGCCGTCCACGCGGAGGGCGGGCGCATCTTCGTGCAGCTCATGCACACGGGTCGCGTCGGTCACCCGGCCAACCTGCCGCCCGGCGGCCGAATCCTCGGCCCCTCGGCCATCGCCGCGCCCGGGACGATGTACACGGACCAGGCCGGGATGCAGCCGCACCCCGTGCCGGAAGAGATGAGCGAGGCGGACATCGCGGCCGCCATCGACGGCTACGTGGCCAGCGCGGCCCTGGCCATTGAGGCTGGCTTTGACGGGGTCGAGCTCCATTCGGCCAACGGCTACCTGCTGGACCAGTTCTTGAACGTGGGCGCCAACCAGCGCACCGACCGCTGGGGAGGCTCGGTGCAGAACCGGGCTCGCTTCGTCCTCGCGGTGGCGGAGGCGGTGGTGGCGCGCATCGGCGCGGATCGCGTGGGGATTCGGGTCTCGCCCTACGGTGTCTTCAACGGCACCGTGTCCGACCCGGACATGGACGCGCTCTACCTGTACCTGGCCTCCGAGCTGCGGTTGCTGGGCCTGCTCTACGTCCACATCGTAGACCACAGCAGCATGGGCGCGCCGCCCGTCCCCGCGGCCCTGAAGGACGGCATCCGCCTGGCCTTCGACGGCCCGATCATCCTCTCCGGCGGCTACGACGCCGCGCGGGCCGAGGCCGATCTTCAGGCGGGCAAGGGCGAGCTGGTCGCGTTTGGTCGGCCCTTCCTGTCCAACCCGCGGCTGGTCACGAAGCTGTCCACCGGCGCCCCGCTGAACCCGCCCGACTTCGCGACCTTCTACACCCCGGGGGAGAAGGGCTATACGGACTACCCGATCGACTGAGCGCGCAGGCCATCAACCAGCGCGCCCACGGCTCCGGGGCTCAGGTCCAGCGTGTCGTAGCCGCCGTGCGGGAGCCCGTCTGCGCGGAAGAGCTCGAGGTTGATCATCTCGCTGCGGTCTACCGCGAACACGAGGAGCCGCCCGTCGGCGAGCGGCACCTCCTGGTCTACCTGGGTCTTGACGAAGCGCTCGATCGCTCCGGCGAGCGCTCCGGCGTCGCGGGCCTGCACGTAGAGCTTCGAGCGGTAGTGGACGCCGTTCTCGTAAGCCCGGTGCTCGGAGAACACGACGAAGTCACCCTCGACCGGCTCGACCGTCAGCGTCTCTTTGAAGCCCGTCATCGTCTCTCCTGTTCAGACCGCCGCGTCCACGTCAGGCGCTCATCAGAGCATCAACGTCCGTCTGGTTCAAGATGCCCAGCGAGTGAATGACGCTGTTCTCCGGGGTCAGCTTGAAGCCGCTGCCCTGGTTCATCAGCATCACCTCGCGCGCGCCGAGCTTGCCTGTCTCGCTGATGGTCGCGCCCATGCCGGAGAAGAGCTCGCTGGCGGCCATCCCGCTGCCCAGCGCCTGCCGGAAGACGGTGTACTTCGCCACGGTCTGCTCGTCTCCGTCGGGGGTCGCGCCCACGGGCGTCTTCTCGGCCAGCGCGAACATCGCCGGGAGGTCGGACTTGGACAGCACGCCCGCGGCCTCGCTGCTGTACTTCGCCAGCATATTGTAGAAGCGGGCGTTGGCCGTCTCGTCCTTCGCGGCCTCCGCCAGCGTCTTCCAGTTCATCTCCCGGACCGGACCCTCCGCTGAGGGGGCTGCCGCGGTCGCCGAGCCGGCCGAGGGGGGCGCGGCCAGGGCCTGCGTGTCCAGGACGCAGAGGCCGATCTCCTTGCCCACCTGCCCGCCGAGCTGACCTGGGGTCCACCCGACCTTGACGAGCGCCTGCGCGGCGCTCAGGCCGATGACGTCCGAGGGCTCGGTCGCGAAGATCTGGTTCGCGCCGGGGTTCCCGAAGGTGCCGTTGTCGAAGCCGGCCTTCGCCCCCACGCGCGCGACCCAGCGGGGGAGGACGCCGGACGAGATCGCGCCCAGCATCTCCTTCGTGCTGCGGGGGCCGAGGTTCTTGGCGGGGCCGCCCAGGTGCGCCTTCATCTCGTCCAGGGACATCCCGTTCATCTTGCCGACGTTCTCGCCCGCCTTGTTGGTGTCTGCGGCCGTCACGCCCTCCGCCTTGGCGAAGTCTCCCAGCGAGACCTTGCCGCCCGTCTTCCCGTCCCCCACCAGCTGCACCGCCTCGCCTCCGCCGCCAGAGCCCGAGAAGGGATCGAGCAGCGCCTCGGCGGACTCCCCGGCGACCACCGCGTCGGCGACCGCGTCGGCGTGCCGCTCGTAGCGGTCGCCCGCCGCTCCGACGCCGCCCTTGAGCTGCACGCCCCCCTGCTGCTGCACGACGTGGGCCGCCTCGTGCGCGGCGGTGTGCAGGTCCGGCGTCCCGCCGAAGGCGACATGATCGCCGGTCGCGAAGGCCCTGGCCCCGATCTCGCTGGCCGCCGCCGACGCCTTGTTGTCCTTGTGGGCCTTGACCCCCGAGACGTCGTGGCCGCCGAAGCTGGTCTGGATGCGGTTCAGGAAGGGGAGCGCGCCGCCGGAGCCGGAGATGCCCTCGCTGGCGCTGCGCTGAACGCTCGCCCCGTTCAGCCCACCCTGCGCTTGAACGGCGGTTCCCAGGCCGAGCATCTGAATCAGGCTGGAGCCCCACGAGCCGGGCCGCTCGGCCGGCGCCTCGTCCGGCGGAGGCCCATCGGGCGCCGACATCTGGAGCGGATCCTGGAGCGGATCGGAGAGACCGGCCTCGGTCCCTTGCTCGCGCTCGGGGGGCTGTTGGCGGGTCGTAGGATCGGCGCTGGTTGTTGAGGACTGCGAGAGTGCGGCCACCGGGATCTCCACACGAAGATGGACAGCAGAGAGCATGCCGACGTGCGCGCAAAGAGGGAACCGGGGGAGCTCAGAAAGCCACCATGTCTTCAAGATGGGGCTACCGGGAGCGCTTTGGCGTGCATACAGACGGATGGCCTCCCCACACCGGAAGAAGGAAGCTCCCATGCGTCACCTCCTCCTGCTCCCGCTCCTCGCCGCCTGCGCGCTCGAGCCCAAGATCACCACCACGACGATCACCGACGAGGGCACCGTCTGCCTGAACGACGCCGGCGAGGTCGAGGTGACCTTCCCCGGCTGCCTGTCGTCGAGCTGCGACACCCTGGTCAGCGCCACCTGCACCGCCACGCTGGAGGGCGGCCAGATCCTCGTCACCGGCGAGGCCGTCATCGAGAGCCAGGGCGAGGAGTGTACGGCGGACTGTGGCTACATCCAGGCCACCTGCGAGATGCCCGCGGTCGAGGACCCGACGACGGTGGTCTTCCTCTACGCGGGCGTCGAGACGGCCTTGGACGCAGTGTGCGCCTGGTAGCCGCCTTCCCCCTGCTGCTCGCGCTCGTCGCCTGCCCGGCCCGGCGGCCGCTCCCGGAGGTGCCTGTGGACCTCGACGTCGTCGAGCTGACCATCGCCGAGGCTCAGGCGCGCATGGAGACGGGCGCGCTCAGCGCCGAGGCGTTGACCCGAGCCTATCTGGCCCGCATCGCCGCGATCGACGACGCCGGACCCCGTTTGAACGCCGTGATCGCCCTCAACCCAGGGGCGGTGGACGACGCGGTCGCGCGCGACGCCGAGCGGGCGGCGGGCCATGTCCGCGGCCCCCTCCACGGCGTCCCGGTCCTGATCAAGGACAACATCGACGTCGCCGGCATGGTCACCTCGGCGGGATCGCTGGCCCTCGCCGAGCACCGCCCTGCCGCCGACGCCGAGCTGGTCGGCCGCCTGCGCGAGGCCGGCGCCGTGATCCTCGGCAAGACCAACCTGAGCGAGTGGGCCAACTTTCGGTCCACGCGCTCGGTCTCCGGCTGGAGCAGCCTGGGCGGCCAGACCCGGAACCCCTACGCCCTCGACCGCAACCCCTGCGGCTCCAGCGCGGGCACGGGCGCGGCCATCGCCGCCAGCCTCGCCATGGTCGGCGTCGGGACCGAGACCGACGGCAGCATCGCCTGCCCCTGCGCCGTCAGCGGCCTGGTCGGGCTCAAGCCCGGCGTCGGCCGGGTGAGCCAGCGCGGGATCGTGCCGATCTCAGCCTCTCAGGACACCGCGGGTCCGATGGCGCGCACCGTGACCGACGCCGCCCTGCTCTACGACGCGCTCTCGGGCGGGGCAGGGGAGGCGCTTCGCCCCGCGCTCGCCGGCAAGCGGATCGGCGTGCTGCGCCAGGCGACCGGCTATCACCCCGATCTGGACCGCGTCTTCGAGGACAGCCTGCGGACCATGGCGGGCCTGGGCGCGGTGATCGTGGACCCGGTCGAGATCCCCACCTGGGGCCAGTGGGACGCGCCAGAGCTGGAGGTGCTGCTCTACGAGTTCAAGGACGGGCTGGAGCGCTATCTGGCGGAGACCCAGGCGCAGCCGCGCACCCTGGACGCGCTGATCGCCTGGAACACGGCGCATGCCGCCGAGGTCATGCCCTGGTTCGGCCAGGAGATCTTCGAGATGGCGGCGGCGAAGGGGCCGCTGACGGAGCCCGCTTACCTCGAGGCCCGTGAGGCCGCGCGTCGGCTGGCGGGTCCGGAGGGGCTGGAGGTCGCGCTGAGCGGCGTCGATCTCCTCGTCGCTCCCGCCACGGCCCCCGCCTGGACCATCGACCCGATCAGCGGGGATCACTTCCTCGGCGCCGGCTGGGGCGCGGCGGCGGTGGCCGGGACGCCCAGCCTGACCTTGCCCATGGGCGCGGTCCACGGCCTGCCGGTGGGCATGGTGTGGATGGGCCCGGCCGGATCGGAGCGCACCTTGCTGGAGGCTGGGCTCGCCTTTGAGCAGGCGACGCGCGCGCGCCGGCCCCCGACCCTGGCCGAGACGCTGGATTGATCGCCGGGCGCTGGCATTTCAGATCATTGTTAATTAACAGGATTGTGAAATGCGGCTCTTCCCCCCGCATGGAGTCAGCTCATGCCCGATCTGCGCACCGGCCACCCCAGCGGCCTCGTCATCACCCGCGTCTTCAACGCGCCTCGCGCGCTGGTCTTCCAGGCCTGGACCGAGGCGGATCGCCTCGCCCGCTGGTGGGGTCCCAAGGGGATGGCCATCCGCGTTCACCACTTCGATCCCCGCCCGGGCGGCGTCTTTCATTACGCGATGGTCGCGCCGGAGGGCGGTGAGATGTGGGGGCGCTTCGAGTTTCGCGAGATCGTGGCCCCGGAGCGGATCATCTTCATCAACTCGTTCTCGGACGCCCACGGCGGCGTGACGCGCGCGCCCTTCGCGCCCGGCTTCCCCTTGCGCACGCTCAACATCGTGACCCTCGACGAGCAGGACGGCAAGACCACGCTGACCCTCCGCGGCGGCCCGCTGGACGCCACCGAGGACGAGATCGCGTTCTACGCCGGGATGCACGCCTCCATGCAGATGGGCTTCGGCGGCACCTTCGATCAGCTCGAGGCGTTTCTGGCCCATGCACGATGACGCGCTCAGCCTGACCTTCGCCGCGCTCGCGGACCCGACGAGACGGGCGATCCTCGCCCGCCTCGCCGAGGGCGAGCGCTCCGTCACGGATCTGGCCGCGCCCTTCGAGATCACCCTCCCCGCGATCACCCGCCACCTTCAGGTGCTGGAGCGCGCCGGGCTGATCACCCGCACCCGCCGCGCGCAGTGGCGCCCCTGCCAGCTCTCGCCCGAGCCGCTGCGCGAGGTCGCCGACTGGGTCGCGCAGTACCGCGCCTGCTGGGAGCAGCGGCTGGACGATCTCGAGGCGTATCTGAACGAGGTTCAGGGCCTTCAGGGTGAACGGTAGCGTGTGATACCATCGCGCGCATGTCCGACCAGCCTCCGGTGAAGAAGTCCAATCGAAACGTCATCGTCGCCGGCTCTGTGATCGGGGTCGGCGCGCTCTTCTGTGGGGGCGGCGGGCTCCTGCTCGCGCTGCTGGGCGGCGGCTGGTACGCCTGGCAGCCCGTCGGCCTCAGCTTCGAGCCGGCCTCCTGGAGCGTCGAGGACGCGTCGCCGCGCCCGCTCCCGGCGCTCCGCCTTCACCGTCGGGTGGGCGAGCCGGAGCCGGTGACCGAGGGCGCGCTCTGGACGGTGGAGCCGCCCGCGCTCGGCGAGATCGTCGGGGGGCGCTTCACGCCGGAGGGGCGGGGAAGCGGCAAGCTCCGCGCCTGCGTCGGCGAGATCTGCGAGCACATGCCGCTGACCATCGCCCTGGCCGACACGCTGACGGTCACGCCGGAGCGGGCGGAGGCCCGCGTCTGGAGCCCTCGCCCCCTGGCGGTCATCGCGGACTGGCGCGGCGCCGCGGACGAGGTTCCGCTGACCATCAGCTCGGCGGATCCGGCCGTGGCGACGGTGGACGCCTCGGGCACAGTCACGCCGGTCGCCCCGGGCTCCACCGAGATTCACGTGCGCGGCGGCGGCGCCGCGGCGACGGTCCCCTACCGCGTCTATCCCCAACCTCCTGCGGAGTGTACCCTCACTCGCTACGCCGATGTTCTCGGGCGAAAGGGGATCAAGAGCGAGCAGCAGGCCTGCCTGGAGACAGACCCCGACATGTGTGAGTGGAATTCCACGCAGCCGCTCGTGGACGGGGGGCGCATCGACGAGGGCGGCGGCTGGGAGTGGGGGTGGACGACGCTCTGGCTGCCGGCCACCGACATCGACCAGGCCTGGGCCGTCGCGCAGCGCTGCCTGGAGCTGCCGCCGGAGATCGTGGCGCTGGGTATCCCGGAGATGGCGCGCGCCTCGGTGGGGCGCTCGTCGGGCGCCAGCCGAGCGGTCCAGCTCGCCGGAGACTGGGAGGTGGAGGCCCCGGAGGCGATCGTGCGCGCCGAGGGCGGGGTGGTCACGGTGGCGCTGCCGTCGGCGTGCTCGTCCACGCGCGTCTTCGCGCTGGAGGGCGCCTGGATCAAGCTGGGGGTCTCGGACGGGTGCTGACGGGCGCGGGGCTCAGGGCATCATGCGGGAGGAGATGAGGGTCATCAGCGCGTCGTCCTCGGTGTCGGCGCTCAGCTCCCAGATCATCACGCCGCCCAGCTCGTCGCTGTCGACGAAGGCCAGCTTCGCGTCGATGGAGGTCTCGTCCTCGTACGAGATGAACACGCCGGCCTCTTCGCTGTACAGCCAGGGGGCATCGGCGTCGTCGTCGTAGAAGCGGGTGTAGCGCGGGTCCGTCAGGTAGTTCGCCACGATGTCGTCGTAGTCGAAGACGCCCGCCTCCCAGGTGCCGAGCGAGGTGGTGCTGGCCGCCTGGTAGAGCCCGTCGTCGGTGCTCGGGACGCCGCCCCAGCCGCGCCCGTAGAAGGGGAGCCCCAGCACCAGCTTGTCGGACGGGATGCCCGCGTCGGTGTACGCGCGGACGGTGGCGTTCACGTTGTAGGTGCGGGCGCTGTCGTGGGGAGAGTCCGGCGACCAGCGCAGCGGGGCGTGGTGGCCGGTCATGCTGTCCCAGCCGCCGTAGTAGTCGTAGGTCATCAGGTTGATCCAGTCCAGGTAGGGATGGATCGCGCTCAGGTCGAAGTTGGCGATCTTGTCGTCGCCGGCGGGCGCCGCGATCGTGAGCAGGAGCGTGGGGTCAACCGCGTCGATCTCGGCGCGGACGGCCTCGAGGAGCAGGGTGAAGTTCTCGCGGTCCTCGGGCGCGCCGTCGGTGAGCCCGCCGCTGATCGGGTACTCCCAGTCGATGTCCAGCCCGTCGAAGCCGTAGGTCTTCGCGAACGCCACGCAGGAGCTGGCGAAGTGCTCGCGGGTCGCCGCCGTGCTGGCGACGGCGGAGAAGTTGTCGGAGAGCGTCCAGCCGCCGATGCTCATCAGGACCTTGAGCTCGGGCCGCGCCTCCTTCAGCGCGCGCATCGCCGCGTAGGTGCCACCATCACGCTCGAGCGCCGCCCAGCTGTCGTAGACCAGGCAGTCGCCATCGGCGTTCAGGTTGATGAAGGCGTAGTTGATGTGCGTCAGCTTCGAGGTCGGGATGTCGGCGACCTGGTAGTCGCGGTCGTAGATGGACCACTCGGTGAAGTAGGCGACGACCCGCCGCTCGGTCGTGAACGGCTCGTCGGTGGTGCCGTCGTCCTCGTCAATGGGCTCCTCGCTGGTGTCGGCGTCGGTGTCGGTGTCGGCGTCGGTGTCGGTGTCGGCGTCGGTGTCGGCCTCGCCCGGCGCGTCGGCGACGCAGAGATCTCCCTCGGCGTGGGTCCCGGGGCCGCAGGTCATTCCCTTGTCGGTGACGCAGGCGAGCTGGGAGAACAGGGCGAGCGTGTGCATGGGACCTCCGCGGGAGAGGATAGCGCGGTTCTATCGGGATGAATACCGGATTGTGTGTTCAGGTTTTGGGATCGATGAGGTGCCTGGTTGATCTGATTTCGTTTTCCGGAATCGACAGATGAGGTGCCTGGTTGATCTGATTTCGTTTTCTGGAATCAGGCAGGTATTTATACTTGAATGGAGGAAAACAAAATCAGATCAACCAGGCACCTATAGCGCACCTGTAGAGGCCAGAGACCCGTAGACGGTCGCGAACAGCGGCCCTTCGGTCGGGACAGACGGGGTAGAAGGAGCCACCACATCGAAGGGAGATCATCCAATGGACCGTCCCGTTCACATCCTCGGCCTCTCCGGGAGCCTGCGGCAGGGATCCTTCAACACGGGCCTCCTGCGGGCCGCGGCGGAGCTGCTGCCCGCGGGCGCGACGCTGGAGATCGCGCCCTGGGCGGACCTGCCGATCTACAACCAGGACCTGGACGGCGCCGCAGCGCCGGAGTCCGCCAGGCGGCTTCGTGCGCAGATCCTGGCGGCCGACGCCGTGCTCTTCGCCATCCCCGAGTACAACTACTCCGTGCCGGGCGGGCTGAAGAACGCCATCGACTGGGTCTCGCGCGGCAAGCCGCAGCCCTTCGACGGCAAGCCGGCGGCGGTGATGGGCGCCAGCATGGGCCTGCTGGGCACGGCGCGCGCGCAGTACCACCTGCGGCAGATCGGCGTGTACCTGAACCTGCAGTTCCTGAACCGGCCGGAGGTCATGGTCGGCGCGGCGCACACGAAGTTCGACGCCGAGGGGAGGCTGACCGACGAGCTGGGTCGCAAGTTGATCGGCCAGCTCGTGGGCAACCTGGTCGAGGCCGCGCGCCGTCAGGGCTGACGCTCAGGCGCGCGGGGTCCGTCGGCGCGCCAGCAGCCCGAGCGCGAGCAGGGCCGGGAAGAGCCCGCCGCCGGGCGCCGCGGCGCAGCGCGCCTCCGCCGCCGGAGCCTCCGCCGCTGGAGCCTCCGCCGCTGGAGCCTCCGGGATCGGCGTCACGGGCGGCGTCTCGGCGATGGGCGCGGCGGGATCGGGGGCGGGCGCGTCGCTCGGCTGCGGGGTGACGGGCACCTCCTCGACGCCGCCTCCCTCTTTCGCGACCAGTTGAAAGCC